>JBBRRL010000389.1:0-3306 GCA_038200775.1 Nitrospirales bacterium | reverse complement strand
GATCATCCGCAGACGCTGCAGGGGGCCGTGGCCGCGGCAAAGGCAGGTGATAACGCTCTGCTGTTGAACTATGTGCTCGAAGTTCTTCGGTTTCACTCGCCGGCGCCTATTCTGGTGCGCTTGAGTATTTCGGAACACGTGCTCGCCAAAGGCACGCAATTTGAGACCAAGGTTCCTCCGGGCAAAGTCGTATTTGCTGCCAACAGTTCGGCCATGATGGATGAGACTGAGTTGGATCAACCTCAGGAGTTCAAGCTAGGCCGTCCTTCACACCATTACTTGCACTTCGGGTGGGGGATTCATCAGTGCCTGGGCAAGCACATTTCCGAGGTGCAGGTCGTAGAGATCGTTAGGGCGCTGCTGCTCTTAGGTAATCTCCGGCGCGCTGAAGGCGAAGATGGCAACCTGCGCTACGCCGGTCCATTTCCAAAGAGTTTCGTGATTCAGTTCGATTAAAGACCCGACCACCTCGGGGCCTCATGAAAAGCTCCGTTTTCCCTTACTTGCGATAATAGGCGAGTGCCTAAAGTCACGATCGATGGGAAGACTGTCGAATTCGAAAGCGGCAAGCTCCCGTATCATGAGCACGGCAAGCCGGAATCGATTCTCGACATCTGTTTGAACTTCGGGATAACGTTGGAACACGCTTGCGGCGGAAACAATGCCTGTACTACGTGTCACGTCATTCTAAAGAAGGGCCTGGAAAACCTGTCCGAGATGGAGGACGACGAGGCCGACCGCCTGGACATGGCTCCCGGTCTGACTCTACGCTCACGATTGGGTTGCCAGTGCGTAGTGGAAGGAGATGTTGAAGTGGAAATCCCGTCCTGGAATATTAACTACGTCAGCGAAGGCGGAGGCTCGATGAACCTGGGCAACGCCATTCCCGTCGGTAAAAAATAAACTCTCAAATCGAGATTCCTACCCGCCAGAGCACGTACCCCAAGGCCTGCTTCCCGTACAACCATTTCTCCCTCCAGCCCTGTGGAGCAACTGAGGGCCGGGGTGAGCCGTAAACTTTCAAGCCTCGTGATTCCAGCATTCTTTTAACCCGATAGATGTGATAGCCGTCGCTGACTACAATTGCGGAAGTGAAGTTCATACGAACCATAATCTCCGCAACGGCAGCCACGCTGTGCACAGTGCTTTCACCTTCGCCTTCGACAATGATTGACTCGGGCGGCACACCGCGCTTAGTCAGATAGGAGCGTCCCACCGAACCTTCGGTGAACATCGGATCTCCCCCGGCTCCTCCCGTGGTGATGATGTGCGGCGCCATATCTTTGAGGTACAACCAGAGGGCATGATTGAGGCGCGCCTCCAGCACCGGTGATGGACGGCCCCGATATTCCGCCGCTCCCAGGACGATGATCACATCGGCTGGGCGCGCATCGTCTACTGTAGACTGTTGTTGAATCTGACCGGCTACATGGACCAGGTAACTGATAATACATGCTAGGACAACCAATCCGGTGACCCCAATCATCCGTTTCATAATAGAAATGACTGACGGCTTAGCTGCCTCTACGTAGTCTACTGTATGCTCACGCCAACGAGCACGAAAAACCCCGCGCTAAAGGAAATCCGTAAGGCCGTCCTAAGAGGATCGCTTACTGACAGCGGCTGGTGCGTTGCTGAGAGTTTCCATGTATTGGAAGAGGCGCTGAGGAGCGACTGTGAGATCGACTCGGTGTTTGCAACGGAATCGGTCAAATCCGCGGTAGAAGCCCACGTACGGGGATTGAAAAGGGTCCGTGTAATGGTGCTGGCGGACGATCTATTTCGGAGTATCTCGGCCACTGAACACAGCCAGGGAGTGATCGCCTTAGTGAAGCCGCCGCAGTGGAATCTCGATCAGCTATTTCGCGGGTTGGCCCTGGTGATGGTACTGGACAGCGTGCAAGACCCCGGGAACGCAGGCACAATCGTACGCGCAGCGGAAGCATTCGGAGCGAGCGGAGTGGCGTTCTTGAAAGGCACTGTGGATCCTTTCAATCCCAAAACGGTGAGGGCCTCGGCGGGATCGGTTTTCCGAGTTCCGATGGTGGCTTCGCTCGATGAGCGGTTGTTGCTGGCCGCGATCGAGCAGCGCAAGATGGACATGTACGCGCTGGCGCCTGACGGAATTTTGCCTCTGGAAAGCTGCCGGATGGATCGTAAATGCGTGTTGGTGATCGGGAGCGAAGGTCATGGGGTAAGTATGCACCTTCGCGGCAAATCGATCGACGCGCGAATCCCAACCGTCGGGGTCGAGTCGCTGAACGCGGCCATGGCTGCTACCGTAGCCCTTTACGAGGCGCGCAAGCAGCGTATGGCTGCAGAGCCCTAGCAACCCACGCTCACCGGATAATAATGACTAGAGAGGGTTCCATGGGATCAATTACAACTTGGTTTGGCGTGATACTTCCGACGGTCACCGCCGTGGGTCTACTGGCACAGGAACCGCACCCAGCTCCGGCGCCTGAAAAGCCGACGGGAGTCCTGGCTCCACCAGTTCCCCAAATGCCGCCGCTAACGGTCCGCGAAAAGTATTTCTATACAATAAACCGGACCTTCGGCGTGCAGCCCCTCTTGATAACCCTGGCAGGCGCGGGCATTGATCAGATAGATCGCCATCCGGACGAATGGGGGTCGGGCGGCGACGCCTTCGCAGTCCGAGTCGCCTCCCATCTGGGGCACAATCTGGTGAAGCAGCATATCGCTTTTGGCATCAGGGCCATTGACCACGAGGATCCACGCTTTGAGCCTTCCCATAAAAAACGGATTTTGGATCGCATCAAGTTTGCAGTGATTCACACCTATGTGGTCCGGAGCGACAGCGGTAAGTTGATGCCCGCCTATAGTCGCTTTGTATCCGATTACGGGGCGGCTTTTATATCGCGCCAATGGTGGCCGGACCGCTTTCAAACGGTCCAGGAGGGCTTCCGTGCCGGCAGCGTGAGTCTGGCTCTGGACGCGCCCTATAACATCGCCCGCGAGTTTCTGCCGGATCTGATAAAGAAGATCCGCCACTAAACTGGCCCCTTATTGGAGCCGAAGCCTCTGACGATCCGCTGGTCCAGCTTCCAGGCGCTTGAAACCAAGCACTTGTATTGCTGCGAGTAACCTCAGGCCATTGGCTACGGCGAGCGGTCATGCCCGAACGGGGAGTCGTCAGTTCGAGAGATTGCTACACGGGCCAGCACCTGCAATACCCAAGAAATCCTCTCATGATATTTGATGAGACACGTTTAAAATTTCAGCTGTGGCGCGGTAAGAGAGGTCTATGAGCATGCGAACAGTAGTGTATTTCCTAGGTGTTTTTAG
>JBBRRL010000388.1:0-3310 GCA_038200775.1 Nitrospirales bacterium | reverse complement strand
TTAAGCTGGACGTTATTGGTGAGGATCTTGATGTTCCCGCCTTTGCCGGCGCCAAACGTCTCGCTGCTGACCACAGCCCCATCTAAGACTTGCAAATCACTGGCATGGATTCGAACATTCCCCGCATCTCCGCTACTACCGGAAGCCGCATCAGAGAAGATGGCGGAAACTCCAGAATCTGTGGGGCCATTGAACTGACCCACCCCGAAGACTTTCACATTTTCCGCGGAGATCGTAATATCCCCCCCTTTTCCTGAGCCGCGGGTACTAGCAGTGATCGTCCCACCCCCAGTCACCGAAAGGCTGCCTACGTTCAGTTCAAGATTACCTGCATCCCCGGACCCCAGCGATCCTGAACTCAGACTGCCTTTCTCCTCTACATCGAGGTTGCGTGCCATCAAATTCAGTTCGCCGCCATGTCCTGATGTTGTTGCGGTTGAAAGTCCTGTAAAATCTTTGCCGAACGGATCAACGGACGCCGCTATTCCCCTAATAAGTATATCTTTCGCAACGACGTCTAAGTTGCCCGCATTTCCAGTGCCGAAGATGGATGAGGTAAAAATTCCACCTCGATCGCTAACATCCAAGGTTACAGTGCGAACCGTAATATTGCCGGCTTTACCCGGAGCTCCTTGGAAAAGGCTGGTGCCTATAAAGCCTCCGTCCGTGATTCGCAAGGTGTTGGTTTGGACGTCTACATCAGCCCCGGTTCCTGAGGCAAAGGGCCCGAACACTCGTGCATCGATTCTTGCGTGAATGTCCGATGGTGTCACATTCGTATTCGTCACGACTCCGGACATCAGGAGCTGATCCGCGATGATCTTGATATTCCCGCCCTGCCCGGACCCCTGTAAGGTGCTATCAATACTTCCTCCGTCAAAGAT
Organism: Nitrospirales bacterium; assembly: GCA_038200775.1. Classification (GTDB taxonomy): domain Bacteria; phylum Nitrospirota; class Nitrospiria; order Nitrospirales; family NS-4; genus NS-11. The sequence continues at coordinate 2,426 of JBBRRL010000388.1, read as the reverse complement.
CTCCAAAGTGCCTGTGGTCACGCGCAGAGTACCGCCCTTTCCGGTACCTGCGGTCGCCGGAGAAGCGATGATTGTACGGTCATTCACAACCGAGGAATCCAATCCTGTCACGAATGAGTTCGTGGACGTTGCATCTTTTCCGGTGATCAAGATGCTGCCAGTATTGACGACAAGGTCTCCTCCTTTGCCTGAGCTGAATGTATTGCTACTGATCGATCCATGATTTACCAGTTCTAATCGCGGCGTGATGATTTGAACCGTTCCGGAATCGCCGGCAGCAAACGTTGTTGAACCAATCGTCGCATTATCTAAGCGAAGTTTTTGCCCTGCTTCGACCCGAATGCTACTCGCCATCCCCGCACCAAGCGTGCCTGCCCCTATACAATCGCAGTGGAGCACGAAGGTGTTACTGGGACTTGGATCAGTCCGGACCTCCATTGCTCCTCTGACGTTTATATCGACACCAACACGAGCACCGGTAACAGCGCCAAACGTATTGGCGCTGAAAAAGGCCGTATCAACAAGCAATTGCCCCGCTCTGACAAGGATCGTTCCGCTACCCAATGCATTACTGACCGTGATATTCATGTAGTCTTTGATGTCAATGCGGCCAAGGCTTGAAAAGGATTCGACATCGAGGTCAGGAGCGCCTCCTGACATCGGTACCACTTCTCCAGCAGACGCGACGCTCGCAAATGCGATCAATCCATGGGGAGCTCTGAGTGCAGCCCGGAATGTGTTCGGTACCCCCTTGATCGTTATATCGCCCCCAATTAGAGCAAGTGTTTGGCCGGTGGGAACCTGCAGGGTACTACGTTCAATGGATATCGCTAATGGACTGGGGCTTGTAAACCCAAAAGCCGCCACCGGCGCGGTCGTCAGCAAGGCCTCTTTCGCTATATCGGGAATGGCGTTGAATCGCACGTTGTCCGCCAGACGCAAATAATCTGCAGTGGTGACATGAAAGGAACCGCTCAGGTCCAGCGACGCATTTGGGCCAAACAGCACGCCGGCCGGATTCATGAGATAGAGATTCGCGCCGGGAATTGTCGATCGGATTGTGCCATCAATCTGCGATTGTTGTCCGCCGGTGACGCGGCCAAGGATATTGACGATGGTGTTCGGCCCATTGAAGCTCGCAGCATCGCCCGTGCCCACGCTGAATTGGCCGAAGCTATGAAATTGGTTTGTGCCCTTGATGGTCCCGCCGTTGATGTTATAGGTCGCTCCATTCTTGGATACGCTCGTACCGAGTGTTCCGTCTGGTGTGATCGCAGATGTAAACCCGAAGCTAACCGAGACAGGGAGGGCAAAATATGAAAGGAGAGAAAGCAGCAGATTGGGAAGCGCTACCGATTTCATCATCTTTTCCTATGCTCTTTACTGATCCGTAGGGAATCTAGACTTATTCTCCAGTTTTGTCTGTCAGGGAAAACCTGACATTACTTGATAGGCTACTACTTACTTAAGATGGCCGGAACGCATTACTTTTTAGATACAACTCTCTAATAAACCTGCACACTGTCGAGAACTCAGACGTGGCGCCAGAGTTTAAAGTCTATTCGACGCGCCAGGTGAGGATATGGACTTCGGGAGGACGGCGAGGGACGCGAATGCGCTGCACCGTCGCCCTCACGACCCTGCTTGTGTCTTGGACTTCACCGTGCGAGCGAATCACAAACACGTCGCTCTGCACATCGTACGCTTGATCCAGGCCACGCAATTCCTTTGCGATCTGTTCCATGCCGGGAACCTTGTCCAGGTCGTCCAATCGACGGAACGGTCGGGCCTGCACGATGCGTTCGGCCAACTCGGTCGTGATCCTGGCATGAAGCGCCTGCAACACGGGTGCAGATGTCGTATTGATGTTAATACGACCCGGCGCCGACGTCGCAATAGTGAGATAGGGATTCAGGGCATCGTACACCTGGTCTGTGACTCCGCGAACCATGTGCAATTCCGACAGCGACTGGAGAGGACCGTTTCGCGCGCGATAGGGCGGATCCAGGGTCCGATAAAATTCGTCCTCGGCACTAGCCGCTTCGGATACGCGGTCGGCGTCAATCCAATCCACCAGCGCGTCCACTATGGCAACATCCAAATGCAAGGCCTGGACGAGGCGGCGCATCTGTTCCACTTTCGCGCGAACTTTCGTGCCGCCGTTCGCGCTCACGAGGTGGTTGGGATTGAGCTTGCCTCCCTCATCTTCAATGCTCACACTCACGGAGCCTTCGGCTGCGGTCATGGGTGGAATTGATCCCCATGGCCTGTCGAAGGCGTCATAGCCAGTGCTGCGCACGGCATCTTCTTTCAAGACTCCGCGTCCGGCTTCCACGCCTGCCTTTGCTAAGAAACCCGCCCTGATGCCGTTCAGAAAATTCCGCGTGGCGACGACATCAATGCGCGTGGTGCGATCGAATTCCAGC
>JBBRRL010000387.1:0-3310 GCA_038200775.1 Nitrospirales bacterium | reverse complement strand
CGTTAATACTGGCGCCCGCTGCCTCGCTTCTATGCACCACTCTGGCAGCCCTAATCGGTGGCCTGGCAGGGTTTCTCGGAGGAGGATGGGAGCGTTGCTTCCGCCACATCACCGGCATTTTTCTGTCCCTGCCTTGGCTGTTCCTACTACTCACGGTTCGTGCGCTGCTCCCCTTGAACGTCTCTCCGATTCTTTCCGTTGTCATCACATTTTCATTGCTCGGCGGACTCGGATGGGCCATGCCGGCCAGGATCATTCACGCAGCCACGCGAAATTTAGTGGAAGCTGATTATCTGATTCAGGCGCGCGCTCAAGGACACAGGGGCCTTCGTTTACTCTGTCTGCACTTGCTGCCCAACCTCGGTCCCATCCTTCTCGCTCAGTTCTGGGTTTCCGTGCCGGTCTTCATCTTGAGTGAAGCCAATTTGGGATTGCTCGGCCTCGGCGTTACAGAGCCATTACCTTCGTGGGGAACTCTTCTCCGTGAACTCGAAGATTATCAACTCGTAGCGCATGCTCCCTGGATGTTGGTGCCGGTGGTTCTGCTCGTGATTGTAATGTGCTGTTTTCAAGTCGCGCTGAATTCGCGCAAGGAATCTGCCGCTTGATCGCTACTAGGCTACTCGCTGCCATGCTGCTGGGCCTGGCTTCCACACAAGCCGGAGGCGAGCTTCGTTTTACATTGAGAGCCGACCCGAAGACCTTTAATCCTCTCCTCGTCGTTGATGAGCCCTCTGAGCAGATCCGCTATCTTACCGGTGGCTTTCTGGTTCGGATGAATCGATTGACTCAGCAGTTGGAGCCGGAACTCGCCACGACATGGAAGGTTTCCGAGGCTGGGCGCCGGATCGATTTCGACCTTCGGCCTGGTGTGCTGTTTTCCGACGGCGCCTCCTTTTCGTGCCATGACGTGGTCTTTACCTTTCAGCAGTTAATGGATCCGGCATTGCACTCACCTCTCGGGGACATATTTCGTCCAACTCCGGGGCCTTTTCACGCCCACTGCACCACCAATAAATTCACCGATGATTCCGTGACGCTCCGCTTCGCCGCTCCTATCGCTGCGCTGGCCTGGCAGTTCGATCAGGTCGCAATTCTGTCCGCGAAATCATCCGGCAAAGACCCGGCCGTCCTGGGACCGTTTTGGCTTGCGGAGAACAGACCCGGATCGTATATTCTGCTTCGGAAGAATCGACGTTATTGGAAAAAAGACGACAAGGGTGCCCAGTTGCCGTATCTGGATTCGATACGGCTGGATGTCCAGCAGAATCGCGACACAGAGTTGCTTCGCTTTAGACGTGGAGAACTGGATCTGATTCCGAAGATCGATCCGGAGCTTTTTGACCGGCTATCCAAGGAATTTCCCGAGGCTGTCGTGGATGCCGGGCCATCTCTCGATTGGGAGCTTGTGATCTTGAACCAGTCGCCTCAGTCGCCCCTGCCTGAATACAAGAAGAACTGGTTTCGCTCCACCGATTTCCGCCGCGCAATTTCAGACGCAATCAATCGGGAAGACCTCTGCCGGATCGTGTACCGGGGCCATGCGCGACCCGCGGGTGGACCGGTCTCTCCGGCCAATCGGTTCTGGCTAAATGGCGCGGTCAAGCCCCACGACTACTCAGTCCAATCTGCTTTGCGCAGGTTGGAAACGGCTGGCTTTCGCAAACAAGGCACCACTTTACTGGATCGGGATGGTCACCTGGTCGAATTCTCGATCATTACCAACGCGGGCAGCAAATTACATGAGCGCATGATGAGTCTGATGCAGCAAGATCTGGCAAAACTCGGCATCAAATTAAACACGGTCACTCTCGACTTCTCATCGCTCATCGAAAGAATTAGTCGCACCTTCAACTATGAAGCCTGCCTGATGGCTTTCGCCAATATCGGTCTCGACCCAAATGAGCAGATGAACGTCTGGCTGAGTTCCGCAGCGAATCATCAATGGAACCCGAATCAAAACACCCCCGCAAGTACGTGGGAAGCCGAAATCGACAAGCTCATGAAGGCGCAAAACTCGGCGCTGGATAACAACAAGCGCAAAGTGGCTTTCGACCGAGTGCAGCAGATCGTCTCGGAGCAGGCTCCTTTCATCTATCTCGTGTACCCGAATTCACTCTCCGCGATCTCGCGAAGAGTACAAAACGTGCATCCCGCGAGCCTCAGTCCTCAACTGTTCTGGAACGCTGACCGCCTCTCCCTCCTGCCGCGATGAACCCACTCTTGCAGGTCCATCTCACGGCAGGTTACCCTGGCCGTCGCGGAGTGCTTCGCGATGTGATCTTCGACATAGGAGAGGGAGAGATCCTGGGGTTGATGGGAGAGAGCGGATCCGGGAAAAGTACCCTGGCCCTCGCTCTGCTTCGGCTGCTGGAGCACAAAGGCGGGACCGCACAGGGCCACGTGATCTTCGAGAATCGTGATCTCCAGCTTCTGAACGCCCGTGAAATGCGGTTGATTCGTGGCAAGGGGATTGCGCTTGTTCTGCAGAGTGCGGTGTCGTCTCTCAACCCTGCCCTGAGGATCGGAACACAGCTGGCCGAAGCCTGGAAAGCGCACCGAAGCGGGTCCGCGATGCAGGGGAAGCGGAGGGTGATTGAGATCTTCGAAAAAGTAAGCCTGCCTGCCGATGAGAAATTCCTGAATCGCTACCCGCGACAGCTCAGCGTCGGCCAAGCTCAACGCGTGTTGATCGGAATGGCCTTATTGCATGGACCCAGACTATTGATCGCGGACGAGCCCACCAGCGCGCTGGATGCCATCACTCAGTCCGAGGTGCTCGACCTTCTGAGGCAGCTCAACCGTGAACTGAACATGGCGGTACTCTTCATTTCCCATGACCTGTTGTCCATTGCATCGCTTTGCAGCAGGGTGGCAATCCTCGAGCAAGGTCAGATCGTCGAAAGTGGACCAACCGCCCGCATTTTTCGGAACCCGGTGCATCCGTACACCCGGGCTCTGCTTCGGGCACTCCCGGGGGTGATGCGGACCCATGGCACTGAACAGATCGCTTGAATTAGCGCCGCCAGCATACGCTATAGCCTTCGTGCAGTTCGGCGCTCCAGGCTCTCGTTGGCGACATCAATTTCTGTTTCGAGCTGTGCAATTTAGGCTGCCGTGGGGCTCGGCTGCTTGGGATGGATGCCGTGGTAACCCTTCCGTTTACTGCCGCTCGACTACGAGCACGTTGAACGACCCCGGCTTGACTCGCGTTCGAGCTTTCTGGCCCGCTGCGGCAGGTACCGTTTCGGTTTCGGCAGCAGATAAGAACAAGCGCTTTGTCTTGGGATCGAAGGCCATGGTCTTGGCG
>JBBRRL010000386.1:0-3312 GCA_038200775.1 Nitrospirales bacterium | reverse complement strand
GTTTGCATAGAAAACATTTACTACCTTTTCTGCTATGCCTGGGACTGCCTCCCACAGAGCAGGGTTGTGGATGTTTCAGGTGTGGCGCGGCCGGATACTCTGAACTTATTTGCTCATGTCATCAAAACGGGGACGGAACACATCTTGCGTCGAGGCCTGGATCGGGGGTATTCCCTCGAGAGAGCGGAACTTCTAAAACTTCGCGGAAAGATAGATTTTGCGGGGAGTATCTCGAGCGTGGCGGCCTCTCGAATTAGCCTCGTTTGCGAATTTGACGAATTTGTTCCCGATGTGCTCCACAATCAAATTCTTCGTGCCACAATTAAGAGGTTGGCACGGGCAGAGGGTATAGATGTTGATTTAAGGGCTGCGCTAAATAAGCTGGACCCAAAGTTAAATGGGGTCAGTCAAATCCACCTCAATGCTGCACTCTTCCGACGGGTTCAGATTCATCGTAATAACTCGTTCTACGGCTTTCTGATGCAGGTTTGTGAATTATTGTATGCAGCGGCATTGCCTGATCGGGGAAAAGATGGGCAGTACCTATTTCGCGAGATCCTTGATGACGAATCGTATATGGCAACTGTGTTTGAAAAATTCATGCGTCGCTTTTATGAGCTTGAACAAGAAGAATTTCCGTTTGTAGGCAGGCCGAATCTCAGCTGGGATGCTACCTCAGCGCCCATTAAGGATCTGGACTTCCTCCCAAACATGAGAACGGATGCTCTATTGCGATCGGCGAATCGCCTGATCATTGTCGACGCGAAGTACTACAAAGATGCCCTTCAATCCTTCCGAGAAAAGCGGACGATACACTCGAAAAGTCTCTATCAATTGATGGCATACCTTCGGAGTGCGCAAAAGCAATGGCCAGACAGGTCATGCGAAGGAATATTGTTGTATCCAGTGGCGGCGAGCAAGATCAACCTGCGATATGTGATCGATGGCCATCCTGTCCGCATATACACCCTCAATCTGAATAAACCCTGGCGAAAAGTTTGCAAAGCGCTATTGGCGCTGATTCGACCGATCCCACTCCGACGGAATGAGAAAGCACTCGTGCCGTTTGGATCCCTGCAATCTCAATAACCGCTCGCACTGTATTGCGTCTGATTATTTCCAAGAATGTGTACCCATGAGACGTGTCGGTTTTTGTTGCGGGCGGATTTTCTCGCAAGAATACCGATTTGGATGTTATTCGTGTTTTCTGAGTTCCTTTACCGGAGTGAATCTCGTACCCCTCTAACCTATTGTGAAGCAGTCCAATTTCGGCACGAAATTGCTCCGCCTCTTCGCTGTTAGCCTCCAACATAGGGCGGAGTTTGCTTAGAAGAGGATTAATCTGCCATTTGATTTCATGGATGACCTTCTTATCTTGGGACTCGTTATAGGCGCTGCGGTACCACGCATTGAAAGCAAGCCACGACTTTACAAACTGCCCGACGTAGTCAATTTCAGACATACGAAGCCAGGCGTCACGGTTCTCAATAAAGGTGTTAGGCATGGTTATGAGTTCCCTTTCACCAGAAACTCCAGCGCGACTTTGTCGCCTTTCTCTATTGAGAGTTCAATGGCACTGGCGGACCTGTTTTGCGAAGGCCTAGCGGCTTTGATGTTTCTGCGGCATGGCTGGCAGGCCATCCTGAGGAGCCCTGATCTTCTCTTGTTGCCCATTCTTTCAACCCGCTTTCGGCCTCGGGTCGGGTCGGACGACCCTCCTCCTCATCTTCAACGGCACGAACTGGACCGGATCGGCGGACAGGGCTTGCGGTCACGCATTTGCAAGGTGATGGACGTAAGTGACGAGGAGCTGAGTGTTAGGGGACGCGGGCTGCATGCGTACCCCCGCCCTTTTGTGCTTTGCTGGCAGCCCTTCCCCGCCCCTTATTCTTCGCAACATACAGTCTGCCGCAGCCGTAGAATTGTCAAGCGAGGTCACCAGCATGAGCATCGTCGGAAAAATCGAGAGCGTATGGCGCTATCCGGTCAAGAGCATGCGCGGCCAGGACCTGCAGGAAGCCTTCCTCGGCTTTGCCGGCGTTTACGGTGACCGGCTCTACGCCTTTCATGACGCGGCGGCGCCGAAAGGATTCCCTTATCTTACCGGGAGGGAGCAGGAATCGATGCTGCAGTATCGCCCGGTTTTCCGGCATCCGGAACGCGCCACCAGACCGATTAATCTGGCGGAGGCGGAGGCGATGGCGCCGGGCGTGACGCCCGTCTATGGCACTGGAGACGATCTGACGGTCGATGTAGAGACACCGTCGGGCGAGCGCCTTGCCGTCGATAATCCGGGGCTGATCGCGATGCTGCGCGAAGGCCTTCGTGAAAGGCATGATCTAACCCTGCTGCGGTCCGACCGGTCAATGACCGATTGCCGGCCCATTTCTCTTTTTTCTCTGCAGACGGTGCGGCAGCTCGGCAAGGAGCTGGGGCTCGCTCTCGACAAGCGGCGTTTTCGCGCGAACATCTACATTGAACTCGAATCGGGAGACGCTTTCGCGGAAAACGAGTTTGTGGGCCGGAGATTGCGCGTGGGAAACAAGGCGGTCCTCGCCGTAACAGACCGCGATCCGCGCTGCAAGATGATCACGCTCGATCCGGATACGGCGCAGGCGAACCCTGACGTTATGCGGCGTCTTGCGCGCGACCATGAGGGGCAGGCCGGTGTCTACGGCGCCGTTGTAGTCGAGGGTGTCGTCCGGCAAAATGATGAGATTACATTGCTGGACTGAGACGCAAGTGCGGCGACGCCGTGACGCTACTTCATGTTTTGCCGCGAGGGCTGAGGGGCGGATGTCATCCAGAAACCAAAAAAAAATTACTGCACGACGGTGTAGACCCCGGCTTTCGCCGGGGCAGGGCCGTTGCTGGGATCCTCCTTGCCGAATATGTCGTCCTCCTCGGCCGTCGTGTTGCGGTAGATCCATGCTGCGAGCGTGAAAGCCGTGTTGTAGTTAAAAGCGAAGTTGGCCGGGTTAGCGATGGTAACCAAGCCGCTGGCGGATGTATTGGTGTGCGTCAGGCGCCGGTAGAGATGCCGGCGGTTGTGTAAACCATGATGGCGGTGGTCCAGCCGGCGTTTGGAACCGTGCCTTTAAGGCTGGTGTCGCCTGCGCCGTCGAAGTACATGCCGTACCCCCTGTAGCCGTTGGCAGGGTCCTGCTTCTCCATGAGGTCAAGAAGAGGAAGCATCACCGACTGATAGCCAGGTATGGTCATAAAGTGTAAGAATTTAATCTATCAAACTTAGATCCTAAGCCGTTATCAGATTGTGTCGAATGGCTGTGATCGCTATGATGTCAAAGATGG
>JBBRRL010000385.1:0-3343 GCA_038200775.1 Nitrospirales bacterium | reverse complement strand
TGAATTTTTCGTACGTCAGCGTTTAGATAGAACGAGGATGCTTTGCCTGATGAACATGCCTTGGCTCATGCATGGTCATGAGACCGTGGAATCAGTCAAGGAACAGGTTTTGCGAATGATCCCTCCAATTCCCCCGCCTCCAAATGCTCCTAAGCACGGAAAGTGAGCTTTTGAAGCTGCATCCTTGATGCAGAACATTCCGCGAGTCAGCGAAATTGTCTCGACTTCATTCTCTCCAGAGAGGCCGGATAACTGAATCAGTCATTCCAGGGGAACTCCATGACTTCATGCCGCCAAAGGCAACGCAGAAACCATTTGCGAGCGCTTCAACTCACGCCGCCACGCTCGACTGCCGCCAAATGCGCGGTGCCTTGGCTACAACTCGCGCTTGTGCGTTCGTGTCCAAATGCACATAGCGGCGGTGCGCTTCATCGGTGGAATGCCCGCTCATGGCCTTTGTAACGGCTTCTGGCGCGTCGGAGTTCGCCAACCGCGAAATCATCGTGTGCCGCAAGGAATGGAAGCTCAAAGCGCTAAAACGGCGGCCCTTGCCCTTCCGGGCCTCGCCTAGCTCGCGGTCAATGCCCGCCTTGTCCAGCAACCGGGCGAACGCATTGGACAGCCCCCCAGCGCTGCCGGACTTCTTCCCATAGAGCGACGGGAAAAGCGGGGCGTCCTTTGCCATGGGAACAGCCAAACTTTTGAGGTAATCCCGCAAATCGGACGCCATGACGACAACGGTTTCGCGCTCAGTGGCGCGTTGCTTACGATGCGCCGTCTTTGCCTCGCGGAAGCGAAGCAGTTTCCCGCCTTCGATGTTCTGGCGCGAAAGATTCGCGGCATCGTTCAGACGAATGCCAGTGTGATAGGCAAAAAGGATCATCCCTTGCCATTCGGTATCTGCCACGGCGAGCAAGGCTTTCACTTGATTGTCAGTAAAGGGGCGGCGTTCCTCGCTCATAGCGCTGGCGAGTGGCTTCACAGCTTGAACGGGATTGGCGAGAATGACCGCCTTCCGGCGTGCATCCTCGAAAACGCCGTTGAGCACTTTGAGCGCAAAATCTGCGGTTCCGGGGGTCTTTCCCGCCTTTCTTTCAGCATCGCGGAAGGATTCGACCTCTTGTGCTGACACGCTGGCAATGCGGGCGTTGGAACGTGCATCCCCAAGATGGGCAAGGAAGCCGTCGAAAATGGGGCGGTAGCGTTTAAGGGTGCCGTCTTTGGTGCCGCGTGCCTCCAAACTGGCAACGTAATCTTTAAAATGCTCACGGGTGGAACGGGTGTCCAGCCCTTCACCATGCGTACGCTCCATGAGGTCATTAAGCATCTTCACAGCGGCAGCGCGGGTGAGTTCTGCCGCCTTGGCTTTCTTTGCGGCTTCCTCGAAAGCCTCCGCTGCCTTCATCGCCAGTTTCCGGTCTTCCAGCTTCGTAGAACGCTTTGACTGCTTGCCCGTCTCATCAGTGAAGCAAGCCGTCCAAAAAGGCGATTTGGGATGTTTCCAGACAGAGGCCATATTCGATGCCAAAAACAGTAAGAATAAAAGTAAGAATGTCCACCCTCGTTTTTAGGCGTCCCTCTTTGTCTTTTCCCCAGTGAAATGATTTTCCAAATGGGGGAGGATAGAAACCCTCGTTCTATCCATTGAACTACGGGGACAACGGACATCCGACACGTTTCCACCGGTTCCGTCCATGATTCAACTTCGGATTGCAGGTTGCAACCCCCTGCAACATCCCCTTTTCTACACCGTTTCCGCCTCCTCACACCCATACCAACCCGTCATTCATGAATCCCAGCTCGTTTTCACGTCGTCGCTTCCTCTCCACCTCTGCCGGCGTCGCAGCAGGCGCTTTCTCCGGTCCCAATCTCCTCCTCCGTGGTCAGGACAAAGCCGCAAAACGCCTGAACCTGGTACAAATCGGAGCCAATGGTAAAGGTTTGGCTGATACCGGCATGGTCACACTCGACCACAACATCATCGCCATGGTCGATGTGGACTCCAAGCGCCTCGAAGAAGCCGCCAAAAAGCGTGAGAAGCACCACCTCGAATCCAGCCAGTCCGCCCCCCCTGCGCCGAAGCTCTACCAGGACTTCCGCAAGATGTTCGACGAAATGGCCAACCAGATCGACGGCGTCATCGTCTCCACGCCCGATCACACCCATTATCTGGCCGCCATGCACGCCATCAAGCATGGCAAGCACGTCTGCGTCCAGAAGCCCCTTTGCAACTACATCTCCGAGGTCCGCGACCTCCATCGCGCTGCCAAAGACGCCAAAATCGTCACTCAGATGGGCAATCAGGGGCGTACGATGGACGGCCAGCGCATGGCCAAAGAGTGGATCGAGCAGGGTGTCATCGGCACCCTCAAGGAAATCCGCCTCTGGACCAACCGCCCCATCTGGCCCCAGGGGCCTATTAAGAAGAAGCTGGTCGAGTGTCCTTCCAACCTGAACTGGGACCTCTGGCTCTCCAGCGAACCGAGCGAGCCCTACTTTGAATTCGACCTCGACCCGGAAGCTGTGAAGAAAAAAATGCGCAGCCCCGGCCCGGCGCCGTTCAACTGGCGCGGCTGGTGGCAGTTCGGCTCTGGTGCTCTGGGCGACATGGGCTGCCATATCATGGATTCCAGCTTCAGCATCCTCGGTCAGCTCATTCCTGAGAAAATCGACGCGGAAAGTGGTCCCATCACAGACCTTAATGCTCCCATGTGGAGCAAGCTGGTCTATCACATGCCTGCGGGCAAACACCCGGCCATGACGGTGACCTGGCATGATGGCGAAAAAGACGGCATGCCGAACAAGCCGGAGCGCCACCCCGACATCCCTGAAGACACCTGGAATAAGGCCACCAGCGGCATGATGTTCATCGGCACCGACGGCGTCATCTTTGAAGGCGATGCCTACTGCAAGAGCCCCCTCGTTTATCCCCTGGAAAAATACACCCAGGTCCGGCTCGACATGAAAGCCGGCAAGATCAAGCAGACGGAGACCCGCAGCGTCATGCCCGACAATCCGCAGGGCGAGTGGGCCCACCACATCGTCAATGGCGGTCTGCCCAGCTCGAACTTCGACTACTCGGCTCCGCTGACGGAGTTCGTGCTCCTGGGGAATCTGGCCATCCGAGCCCAGCAGACGGTGCAGTGGGACACGTCGGCGATGAAGGTTACCAACGTGGAGGCACCGAATAAATACATCACCCGTCCCTCCTATAGGGATGGGTGGAAAGCATAATCGAATCCTTTAGCGCCTATTTAGATTTCAGCGGCAGCAGGGTAACCTGCTGCCGCTGTTTTTTGGTGCGCACGGCACCTTTTAGGGAAACGTATGGTGTGATTTTGAG
>JBBRRL010000384.1:0-3348 GCA_038200775.1 Nitrospirales bacterium | reverse complement strand
TTGGTCACGAGCGGACTGCTTGTGCCGTTTCTGCCGATGGTCTACATCGTCAGCAGCAACTTCTATTTTCTCGTGGCAGCGAATTTCTTTGCCGGGGTGGTATGGGCTGGTTTGTCGATGGGGTTGCAAAACTACCTATTTGATTCGGTTCACATTGAAGACCGCGCGAAAAGCATCGCAATCTGGAACACTGTCAATGCGATTGGCTGGTGTCTGGGCGCCCTTTTCGGTGGTTGGCTCGCTACTGTGGCTCCCTCCGAAATTCGGGTCTGGGGGCTCCATCTCGAGCTCATCTCCAATCTTCCCGTGGTGTTTCTCATTTCCGGCCTTCTCCGGCTCTTTGTTTCGGTCGGTCTTTTGAGATCGCTTCGAGAATCGCGCAAAGTTGAGCTCATCTCATTCGGGGACTTGTGTCTGGAACTGCCCTTGGTGAAGCCAATCACCGGCGCCTTTATTCACGGAACACGACAAGTCGCGATGGTCAGGGAGGTCGCTCCGCAGTGGCTATCAGCCTTGACCGCGCGAAGCACCACCCATGTCCTTAGAGCACGTGGTCGCTGGCGAAGGCATCATCGTGGAGGGAAATGGAACGCCTCGCATTCGGGTGAGATCTCTTGATGTAACCCGGGAAGCCTTCCTACCGGAAATGGCCATGGTACGCGAAACCATCCTTCTTCGTGGACACATTATAGATTCGCTCCTCCTTCCCAAAGTCCTGGACCTCATTCTCAAGCTCGGCGGGACATTTCAAATTGCTGATGTCGAGATCGGTAGGACACGCCAGGAACCTTCGTCGGCGCGCATCGTTATCCAAGCCGAGAGCCCGCACCAACTTTCACAGATACTGAATGAGATCCATGCGCACGGCGCCAGTATTGAGTCCCTCGCGGATTGCAGCTGGAAGCCGGCGCCGGCTGATGGCGTCTTCCCTGATGATTTCTATGCCACAACGAATCTCTGGACTGAGGTCAGACTATCAGGGCAATGGATCCCGGTGACAGGGATTGAAATGGATCTCGGTATCCGGGTGAGCCTGGAGGGATTGGATATATCTTGCGCGACGACGGTGCCGATGGCAGACGTCAGAAAGTCCGATCGAATCGTCGTGGGGCGTGAGGGCATTCGCGTCACGCCTCTTGAGCGACCCACCAAACTCGACGTATTCGGGTTTATGGAGTCTGCCGTGTCGTCGGAACGGCCTCATGGGCATGTCATCGCGGACATCGCACGACGCATGCAGGCTCTGCGCGACACTCATGGGAGAGTCCTCCTTGCCGGAGGTCCCGCAATTGTCCACGGGGGCGGCCGCGACGCGCTGACCTGGCTGATCGAATCCGGCTACATTCAGGTATTGTTTTGCGGAAATGCGCTCGCTGCGCATGATATGGAAGCCCATCTGTACGGCACCTCCCTCGGCTTTCAGTTGGAGAGCGGCAGGACGGCGCGTCATGGTCATGAGCATCATCTTCGCACCATCAATCGGATTCGGGCCATCGGAAGCATACAAGCGGCGGTCCACCAGGGTGTGATTACGGGTGGAATCATGGCAGCCTGCGTTCGGCAGAATGTGGAGGTCGTCATGGCCGGCACGATTCGGGATGATGGTCCATTGCCGGGTGTCATTACCGATTCGGTGCAGGCGCAATCTGCCATGCGGGCCGCTCTATCAGGAGTTGGACTCGCGATTCTGCTCGCATCCACGCTTCATGCCGTCGCGACCGGAAATCTTCTGCCGGCTACCGTCCCGACTGTCTGCGTGGACATCAATCCAGCCGTGCCTACAAAGCTCGCCGACCGTGGCAGTTTGCAAGCGGCAGGGCTGGTCATGGATGCGGCGTCATTTCTGAAGGAGTTATCAGCAGAGCTGGGGTGGATAAAATGACCCGGCTCCTCGTGTGTTCTCCCAAGCATTACCGGATCGCTTATGAGATCAACTCTTGGATGCATCTGGAGGTGGCGGCAGATCCACTCGTGGCGGGCCTCCAATGGGATGATTTGATGGCTGTCCTTGCGAAAGAGTGCGCCGCGGTCCTCGAACGACTAGACCCGGCGCCGGAAGTCCCTGATTTGGTTTTTACGGCGAATGCCGCGGCGGTGGCTGGTAGCACCGTAGTCTTGAGCCACTTCCGCCATCCTGAACGACGACTCGAAGAAGCGTATTATGAACGTTGGTTTGTGGGGCATGGGTACACTGTTGAGCGGCTTCCGGAGGGACTGTGTTTCGAGGGCGCCGGCGATCTTCTGGAAGTCGGCGGTGTCAGATTCGGCGGTTACCGGCAGCGTACGGACATCCGTGCCTACGAACACGTGTCGCGCCTCCTCAAGTGCGAAATCCTGCCGGTAGAGTTGGTCGATGCGCGCTTTTATCATCTTGATACGTGTTTTTGTCCGTTGTCCGGCGGCGAACTGCTCTGGTTTCCACCTGCTTTTGATCAGTATGGACAGGCGACCATTGGTAATCAGGTCGAGCCATCGCGACGCATTGCTGTGGTCGAAAAGGAAGCCTTGCGGTTTGCGTGCAATGCGGTATGCATCGGAAAGCATGTGGTTCTGCCGCAAGGGTGCCCACGGACCATGGCCGTGCTCCAGGAACATGGCTATATGCCCCAGGCCGTGAACCTCTCAGAGTTCCTAAAGGCAGGAGGCTCCGCAAAATGCTTGACCCTTCAGCTGGATTGAGTGTTCGGATTAGGCCAAAATTAACAATCTTTTCCGATGGTTACAATGAAGCGCGTGCAGGCCTGCTAATAACGTTCATGTCACGTACACCCTCTGATGGAAAATATATACCAAAGGTCTATTTATTAGGTATTAGCATATGTCACATACTGCCTCCCGCATGAATAAATGGAGGTGAATGTTATGGACTCCTGCATAAGATGCCAAGGCCTGTTGGTTCGCGACGAGGTGCTGGGACGAGACTTTCGATTTGAAGGCTTCAGATGCATGAACTGCGGAGCCGTGACCGATGCCCTCATTGTCGAGAATCGCACGAACCCGCCGGTTGTGAATAATCGGGCTGAACCGCGCTACGCGACAGCCTAAGCGTCCCTCGATGCCTCGGAAGCCTGGCATGAAAGTGCTGAGCGCACCGGGTTATAAGTTTTGGCAGTGGCCCGCCCAATGCTGTCATTGCCTCGAGATGAGCAATGCCTGGTGCATGTCGTGCGAGCGCCCTGTCTGTCACGATTGCGACGTCACCCACAAACAGAAGTGCCCTCCTCCAGATGCCGTTCTGCCGCAATCCCGTTGACACATCCAAAGCATAACTAAAGATCCCTCTCGCCAGTTTCCTATTTCCCGGTCCTCAGGTAAACCTATTGTGTATCTTGAAACCTATGATATAAG
>JBBRRL010000383.1:0-3354 GCA_038200775.1 Nitrospirales bacterium | reverse complement strand
CCTTCGTGGTGCGAAATCCATACTTGACTCCGTCATACCGGGCCAGATTGGAAGATGCTTCCGCCGGCGCGATTAGATAATACGCGGCGACAGCATGCGTCGTCATCGGCAGAGAGATTTCTTTAATCTCGGCTTTGAGATCCTTCATCTCGGCGATCGCCGCTCGCACCGCCTGCTCGACGTCCGGGTCCATCCCCTCCGTGAAAAACTCCTTCGGCACGCCGACCTTCATGCCCCGCAGGTTGTCTTTGAGAGATTTCGTATACTCCGGCACCGGCAGATCAGCCGACGTCGAATCCAACGGGTCATGCCCCGCAATGATTTTGAGCAAAATTGCCGCATCACGCACATCCTTGGTGATCGTGCCGATCTGATCCAAGGACGATGCAAACGCGATTAAACCGTAGCGGGACACTCGCCCATAGGTGGGTTTGAGTCCCACGACCCCGCAGCAGGCTGCGGGCTGTCGAATTGAACCACCGGTATCAGACCCTAAGGCCGCGACGCACAGATCGGCTGCAACAGCCGCAGCCGAGCCTCCGGAAGAGCCGCCCGGGATATAGGCAGGATTCCAGGGATTACGCGTCGGCCCGAAGGCCGAGTTCTCGGTCGACGACCCCATGGCAAACTCATCCAGGTTCGTCTTGCCGATCAGACAGTAGTGCTGCTCGCGCAGCCGGTCGATCACCGTCGCATCGTAGGGCGGCACGAAGTGCTCCAGGATCCGCGACCCGCATGTGGTCTTCACACCTTCTGTGCAGATATTGTCTTTGACCGCGATCGGCATCGCCATCAGTGGAGTGGTCTTACGCCAACCCCGCATCTGGCGGTCGACAGCCTCAGCTTCGGCAAGGAGGCTGTCCCGTTTCGCCAGCGTAATGTAGGCTTTTACTTTTGGCTCGACGAGGGTGAGGCGCTTCTGGAATGCCTTGACAATCTCAGTCGCAGAGATCTTGCCCTGGGTGAATTCGCTCTGCATGTCGAAGAGCCCGAGTCGATGCAGCGACATTTTACGTGATCATTTTATTGCGGTCGTCCACCCGAATGATGCGCGGTTCGTGCCTCTTAATTTCGTCTTCATTGTAGAACTCAAAGCAAAAGATGATGATCTGATCGCCGATTGCGCCTTTTCTGGCGGTAGGCCCATTTAGCGAAACCACGCCCGAGTCCCGCAAACCGGGAATCGCATAGGTCGTAAACCGCTCGCCGTTGTGAAGATTAGAGATGACCACCGCCTCATAGGGCAAGATCCCGGCCGCCTCAAGCAATGTCTCATCAACGGTCAAACTGCCCTCGTATTCCAGGCAGGAATCCGTCACCTTCGCCCGATGAATTTTAGACCGCAGCATTTGTCGAAACATGCGTGACTCCGTTAGATGTACTAGAATTTCTTTTCCGAGTTAACGATCTCCGAGGATTCTCGGAACGCGAAAGAAGCCCTCCGCCTGTTCAGGAGCGTTCATCAAAGCCTTTTCCTGAGGCAGTGACGGGCGAACCTCGTCGTCGCGAAAAACATTTTCCTTTAGAGGACCTGCGACGGTTGGCTCTACCCCGCTGGTATCCACGGTCTTGAGCTCGTCCATGTAGGTCAGGATGGCGCTGAGTTGCCTGGCGAACGTTCCCTTTTCGTCCTCGCCGAGTTCCAATCGCGCGAGTTTGGCGATGTGCTCCACTTCCTGTTGAGTAATCTCCATCTCTTTATTCTATCCGATCCCTGAGCGCACCGGGACAGTTGCTACTCGACCGTGACACTTTTCGCCAGATTGCGGGGCTGATCGACATCGGTACCACGCAGCACGGCCATATGATACGCCAGGAGCTGTAAGGGTACCGTGAAGAGGATGGGAGACAGCAGCGGATGGACATTGGGTATCGAAAAAATCGCATCGGCCGTCCTTCCTAGCTCGCGCTCCCCTTCCGTCACAAAGGCGATCACCGGTGCTCCACGCGCTTTGACTTCCATGAGATTGCTGACCGTTTTGTCATAGAGCCGATCTTTCGGCGCGAGAACCACGACAGGCATGTCTTTGTCGATGAGGGCAATCGGCCCGTGCTTCATCTCACCGGCCGGATAGCCTTCGGCATGGATATAGGAGATTTCCTTGAGCTTCAGCGCCCCTTCGAGGGCGATCGGGTAATTAATGCCCCGGCCGAGATACAAGAAATTGCGCTTGGTGTAGTA
This sequence comes from Nitrospirales bacterium, assembly GCA_038200775.1. GTDB lineage: Bacteria > Nitrospirota > Nitrospiria > Nitrospirales > NS-4 > NS-11. The sequence goes on along the minus strand of JBBRRL010000383.1, from coordinate 1,172 downwards.
GCGTTTGGCGATCGAGACCAACTCAGCTTCACGTCCGAGGAGGTTCTTGACGTGCGTCGGCAACGTCACAAAGCGCTCCAGCCACACCTTTCCGTCTTCGACAGACATGGCCCCCCGTACGCGAGCCAAGTGTAAGGAGAGCAGGTACAGGGCGGTGAGCTGCGCAGTGAAGGCCTTTGTCGACGCGACGCCGATTTCAGGGCCGGCCCGGGTATACAGGACTCCATCTGATTCTCGCGCCAGGGACCCTCCAACCACGTTGCAAATTGACAGGACCCGGGCTCCCTGACGTTTCGCCTCCCGGGCGGCAGCCAGTGTATCGGCCGTCTCCCCGGATTGCGAAATGGCAACGAAAAGGTCGTTTTTTTCGATCAGCGGATTGCGATATCTGAATTCCGACCCGATATCCACAAAAACCGGCGCCTTCACCATTTCCTCGATGAGATACTTGCCGACCAAGCCGGCGTGCCACGACGTGCCGCATGCCACGATCCAGATCCGCCCGGTTTCAGCGAGTTGTTCGGGCGTGACTCCGATATCCGGCAGATCGGCTTCGCCCTGATCGAAGCTATACCGCCCCCGCATGGTGTCGAGAATTGTCTGCGGCTGTTCGTGGATCTCTTTGAGCATGTAGTGGGGATAGCCCGCCTTTTCGGCCGCCGTGGCGTCCCAGGTAATACGTGTCGGTTTACGATTGAGGTCGTTCCCTTGGGCGTCCTTGACCACCAACCCGTTTGCGCTCAACACCGCCAATTCGCCCTCGTCTAGAAAGATCACGTCACGCAGATGCCTGAGCAGGGCGGTCACGTCGGAAGCGAGAAAGGCACCGTGATCACACATACCGATCACCAGAGGACATCCAGAGCGGGCTGCCACCAGAGTAGTGGGATCGTTCTCACAGATGACCGCAATCGCGTAACTGCCGTGTATGTCAAGCACGGCCGCGCGCACGGCGGCTTCAAGCCCCAGGCCGCTTTTCAGGGAGCGCGCAATGAGATGGGTCACGACCTCGGTATCGGTCTCGGATACAAATCGGAATCCGTCCCTTAGCAACATCTCCTTTAAGGCCAGGTAGTTTTCAATAATGCCGTTATGGACGAGCGCCAACGATCCCGATCGATGCGGGTGAGCGTTCTGCTCCGAAGGCTTCCCGTGCGTCGCCCAGCGAGTGT
>JBBRRL010000382.1:0-3355 GCA_038200775.1 Nitrospirales bacterium | reverse complement strand
CGAGCCTTGGAACATGGGATTAATCTTTTCGATACCGCCAATGTGTACGGTTGGAAGATTGGCGAGGGTCTCACCGAGCAGATTATGGGTCGCTGGTTCGCCCAAGGCGCGGGTCGCAGGGACAAAGTAGTACTCGCGACAAAGGTCTATGGCCGGATGGGGGAATGGCCCAATCAGTCACGCCTCTCGGCACTTCACATACGACGCGCATGCGAGGACAGCTTGCGCCGGCTTCAGACCGACACCATCGACCTATATCAAATGCATCACGTCGATCGCGACACGCCATGGGATGAAATCTGGCAGGCGATGGAACAACTACAGCAACAAGGCAAAGTGACATATTCGGGAAGTAGCAATTTCGCCGGCTGGCATATCGCGCAGGCGCAGGAGACCGCGAAGAGCCGGCACTATATGGGTCTCGTCTCCGAGCAGAGCCTTTACAACCTACGTGAACGAATGATTGAGCTGGAAGTGATCCCCGCATGCATTGCCTATGGGGTTGGAGTCATTCCATACAGTCCTCTGGCGGGGGGCTTGTTGGGTGGGGCGCTGCACCGACCGACAAGTGGTCGCCGTGCATCCGAAGACCTTCAAAAACAAGTCAAGCAGCATCGGGTGACATTACAATCGTATGAATCACTGTGTAAGGAGATCGGTGAGCAGCCCTCGAATGTGGCACTCGCTTGGGTATTACATCAGGAAGGAATTAGTGCTGTGATTATCGGCCCGCGAACCATGGACCAATTGGATAACTCGCTTCGCGCTCTTGAGATCACCCTCTCCGCAGAAACACTGAAACGGTTGGATACGATCTTCCCGGACCCCGGCGGCCCCGCCCCGGAAGCGTACGCCTGGTAAGTTGAGATACAAATTAAAGGCGAGCAAGGAGAACCTACCCCGGCGGCCTTAAAATAATCATCAGGCCTTCACGGGAAAATGAGTTGGTCAGGGAAAAGAGCTCTGTCCGTGGCACCCGTTGCCTTCCATATGCAACGGGTCGACTTTAGGGCGGGCGGGTGAAATAATAAGTCCCCGCGCGGTAAAGCAGGTGAAGATCCACCAAAGATCAGGGAACCTACCCGGGCGGCCTTAAACAATCATCAGGCCTCCACGGGAGAATGAGCTCGTCTTGGCGAGCTCGGGGTGGGCTGGGTGCAATGGCGAGCAAGCCCATGGGCCAAGGCGCTGTCCTGGCAAACTCCAAGGCCGGTGGGTGCATATTGGAGCTGGCGAGAGGAATCGAACCTCCAACCGTCGGTTTACAAAACCGGTGCTCTGCCGTTGAGCTACGCCAGCATTCCACCCCTCTTAACACAAGAGTCCTCTAGGCATCAACCGCCGCGAACACGGAAGACACGAGAAACCCACTAGCGTTTCCTATCTGCCTCCAGATGAAACCGGTGAAAAAAGCGGTGCAGGATCGGCGCGATGACAATTCCGGCGACGATCACGAAGATCAGACCGCTAAACAGCGCATAGCCGGAGGCGAACAGCTTGGCTGCCGTGGTGTGCAGTTCATTGACAGGTCCCATGCCGCGCAGGATCATCGAGGCGATCAGAAGTGCATCAATCCACGATATCCCTTCGATGATGTGATACCCAACGACCCCCATTCCTAATGCGACCGCGATGATCAGACCGGCAAAAGTCGTGCTCTTGAAGACCCGACTGAGGAAGTCCCGAAAGGGAATTAGCGGTTCATGGTGTGGTTCAAACACGCGGAGATACGTTTAACACTTCGACTCCAAGGATTGACGCTCCATAGTCGTCATGGGATACTTGGCAACATAAACGGAGGGTTATGGTCACGGTACGGCTGTTAGGCAATCTTGTCTCCTCCACCGGAGAACGTGAGCTAAGCTGGGAAATCAGCGAGCCGACGCTCCTTCGTCCGCTGCTCGAACAGCATAAAGATGAGATCCCTGAGGTTCTCGTGCTGCTTGGACAAAAGGAACCGGAATGCATGCTGACCGTCGGAATACGGATTGCCACCAATAATACGATGGTGAAGGACGGCGACCTCATAAAGGTGACGCCGCATAACAGCCACCTACATGCCGCGGATTTTCCCACGTGGCATGGAGGCACCGTCTAACCGGCCTTGGACTTCTTCGCCTTGCGGCGTTCTTCCTGATCGAGCTTTCTTTTTCGAATTCTGAGGCTGGTAGGGGTGACCTCGACGAGCTCGTCGGCACCGATGTATTCCAGTGCCAGCTCGAGCGACATCTCTCGTGGGGGAGTCAACACGAGCGCGTCATCGGATCCGGACGCACGCATGTTACTCAAGTGCTTGGCCTTGCAGACATTGACGTCCAGGTCCTCATCGCGCGAATTCTGGCCGATGACCATACCCTGGTACACCTCGACCTGAGGACTGATAAACAGCACGCCGCGTTCCTGCGCGATATTTAATCCATATGCATTGCTCGTGCCGGTTTCGTGCGCGACCAAAGAGCCATGCGTATTGAGTTGGATGGCCCGCGCTTCAACCTTTTCATAGCCTAAGAAGATATGGTGCAGAACGACGGTGCCCTTCGTTTTACTGAGTAGATAGCTCTTGAGGCCGATGACTCCCCGCGTCGGGATGTGATACTCCAGATGCAGGTTATTATGAGCCGTCAGCTTCATATGGCGCAGTTCGCCACGGCGCGGCCCCACCGCTTCGATGACCGCGCCCTGATACTCGACGGGCACCTCAATTGTTAATTCTTCATAGGGCTCGAGCGTCACGCCATCCTCTTCGCGGAGAATGACTTTGGGCTGAGAAACTTGGAGCTCATAACCCTCTCGCCGCATCGTCTCGATGAATACAGCCAAGTGCAGCTCACCCCGGCCGGCAACCAAAAAGGACTCAGCAGAATCAGTTTCATCGACGCGCAAAGACACATTCGTCTCAAGTTCTTTATAGAGCCGGTTGCGCAGGTGACGCGAAGTCAGATACTTTCCCTCCCGGCCGGCGAACGGGCTGTTATTGACTGAGAACGTGACTTCCACGGTGGGCTGGTCGATGGCGACCGGCGGCAATGCTACCGGGTGCTCGGCGTCAGCCAGGGTCTCGCCTATGCCAATGTCCGCAAATCCGGCAATCGCCACGATCTCTCCAGCCTCGACCTTGTCAACCTCTTTACGCTCTAGTCCTTCAAAGATCAGAAGATCAGTGGCGCGGCCCATGATCTGGGTCCCATCAGTCTTGATTTGCATGAGGTTTTGGCGCTTGGTGATAGATCCCGACAAGAGCTTCCCAATCCCCATTTTCCCCTTGTAGGAATCGTGTACGAGAGCCAGCACCAGCATTTGAAGGGGACGGTCCCGAAAAATGGGTGGGGCGGGGATTTTGTCGAGAATCGTCTCG
>JBBRRL010000381.1:0-3357 GCA_038200775.1 Nitrospirales bacterium | reverse complement strand
TTGAGCCGATCGGGACACGGGCAAGTTACAGCGATTTGGGATTTATTCTTCTCGGGGACGTGCTGGAGCGAGTCAGCCGGCAAGACTGGGTGGATGTCTGTCACAGGGAGGTTTTCCCACGCCTGGGCCTCGAAGGCCTGTTTTATATGGGGGAAGCAGGACGAACGGGAGGAATGTCACTTCGTCATCTGGTGTTTGCTGCGACCGAGCAAGACGTATGGCGGGGACATCTCCTTCGAGGCGAGGTACATGATGAGCATGCGGCGCTCATGGGGGGAGTCTCGTCCCACGCTGGTCTGTTCGGCACGGCGATGGCAGTGCTGGAAGCATCCCGCCTGTGGCTCGCTGCCCTCCGGGAAGACGTCTCTCCATTGCCTCGCAAATGGGCTCGGGAATTCGTCAGCCGGCAGAGCCTGGTGCCGCAATCGAGTTGGGCGTTGGGCTGGGATACCCCGTCGATCGGTGCCGGCGGTGAACCTTCCTCCTCTGGACGTTTGTTTTCGAAGTCGGCATTCGGTCATCTGGGCTACACCGGTACTTCGGTGTGGCTGGATCCGGAGCGAGACCTCATCGTGGTCTTGCTGACCAATCGAGTCCATCCGACCAGGCAAAACAACCGGATCCGACAGTTTCGCCCAGAACTGCACGACGTCGTGGTGACGGCTTTAAACGGCTAAGCGGAATCGGGATACTCGATCCAGGGTTCTTTCTCGGCGAGGTAGTGGGCGCCGCGAAAGTTGACACGAGTTCGCATCCGGCTGAATCCGTGCTGCAGAAGTTGTCGCACGAGAACCTGTAAGGCTTCGAGAACGGTCGGGTGCGATGAGGTTTCAGCAGTGACCGATTCATACTGAATCTTGGCACTGTAGCCGGTCACGGTCCGTGTCACCGCAACCATTCGTACGAAATTTCGCCCTGCCGCGTCGTTCCCTTCGAGTTGGTGTTTCTCGACAACAGCGTTCTTGCGTGAGATCAATGGGGAAAAGAAAGTCACAGCGCGGCATTATACGGAAAAGCGGGGTGAGAGTCGAATCAGAAATAAGGAGAAATGTACGCGGTCAGTCGGTCACTCGCAGGGATAATTCCATCCGGGGGGCGCAGGCGTCCACGTCCTTCCGAAGGGACACTTCCACAATTCGATTGTCATTGATCCCGAGCGCTTCGCACAAGGCGTCCTGGGTGATTTTCAAGCCGCCATCGATGTCGCGTCGTAACATCGTTCCAAAGAAAAAATGAAGATCGAGGGCAAGTCTCAGTCCGTCGAGGCCGTGCACCGTGGGAACTGTTCGGCGCCGGGCGGCAAGCAGACACAGGACTTCCTGGCCAACGTGTGTCTTGAAACGACGGCTCGCCGACGACAGGAGGCGGCGGCCTTGCACCGTGGCGTACTGATGGTTGATGCTCGGTGGAAGCGGAAGGGTGAGGGTTAAAAAAACAGGGTCGGCGCCCGCGTCGCTGAGAATCGCAACAAAGGGGGTCGGAACCCGTTTCGAACTCTGCGAGGGGATTGGAGCACGACAGGGGGCTGTTCGGATCGATGCGGGCTGGCTCACAAGAGAAGAGTTGTCGGATGGAGCGGTAGGCCGGTACGAAGTGAGCCGCAGGACAACCGGACCCGAGACTGAACGACGGGCCGAGCGGGGTCGCGCCATGAATTACAGGAGGTCCATGATCTTCGACATAGAGGCTTCATGTCGATCCTGCGTTCGTTCCATGTAGCGGCGCCACTCTGTCGGGCCCCACACCTCCAGATGTTCATACATGCCCACCAGGACAATCTCCTGGTCATCGTCGAGATTGATATACTTGCGGAGCTTTCCGGGAATGAGGATCCGCCCTGCCTTGTCGACTTCGGACATGGACGTCTCCGACACCACGAAGTGCATGAACAGGCGGCTTTGTTCTTCATCTAATTTGGCGCGGGTCTTTTTCAGGACATCTTCCCATTGCGCTTGCGGGTACACGCGGAGGAAAGCTAATTCCAGAACTTTTAAAAAAACGACAAGTCTTCCGGCTCCCAGACCCTCCTCTGAGAGGAACACGCGGATGGAAGGGGGAAGAAGGAACCGCCCCTTTTCATCGAGCTTGCATAGATATTCGCCGGAAAACATCAGAGGTTTCTCTCGAGCGGGTTCAGGATCGGCTGTGCTGGCGGCTTTTTTCACGGAGCATGAGATCCAGCTCGGACTTCACGAACCGCCAGTCCTTCCCGAGTTTAAACGCCGGCACGCGCCGCTCCTTGATATAGCGGTACAGGGTACGAGGCGCCACCTTCAGATACCGACAAGTCTCTGCCGTGGTGAGCACCTCATCGACCGCTCTCTTTGGCATCGCGCTCCACGCTTAAAGAAAGAAGCCTAGTAAATTGCAGGCTATATGTCAATATTTATTGTAGCCGTTTGACTGCCAGACCCTGCCAGTGATGCACATCAAGCGATCAGTCTACTCATATGCGGCGGGCAAGGGTGAAGACGACGACGGTCTTGACGCCCGCTTGACGAAGGGTCTTGGCGCATTCGTTGACAGTGGCTCCGGTGGTCAAGACGTCATCAATCAGCAGGACCCTCTGATCCTGCAAGGCTGTTGCCTGGTACGTGGCAAAAGCGCGTTTGACATTGTCGGCTCGCGCCGCGCGATGCAGTTCGGTTTGCGGTGGTGTCGCCCGGATTCGGCGAAGATGATGTAGCGACAATGGCAGGCCCAGATGACTTGCGATTCGGTCTGCCAGGAGCAGCGACTGGTTGAATTCGCGTACGCGCAGTCGTTTCGAATGAAGGGGAACGGGCAGTACGACATCGACCGCAGGAAGCTTTTCTTTGCACACAAGCATCAGTTCTGCGAGCGGTCGCGCTAGTGCGACGCATTTGCGATACTTAAAAAGATGAATCGCGCGGGCGAGAGCGCCCTCAAACGCATAGGGGGAAAAGGCGCAATCAAAAGCCGGCGGCGATTCGCGACAGCTCTGGCACCGGTGCCCGGGGCTATATTCCAGCGCCACCGCGGAAGCGAATGGCCGACCGCAGCAGGGGCACGTCGGGCCTTTCAGCGGTTGGATTGATTCCCAACAAGACTGGCAGAAGCAAGGTAGGTGTCGATCCGGTGCGGCACGAAGACACACCGCGCAGTCCGTCGGGAACACCCATTGCAGCACGGTATCCAAAAAATCCGGCACGGAAGCTTGGACACGGAGTACGCCGGCCTGTCACAGAAGGTTTCCTAAGTTTACCAAGATGCATCCCTTTGCTCCTCTGCCCCCCCCCCCCCCCAAAAAAATACGACAAAAAATTATTTTAGCCCAAAGCCCCCCCCCCCCCCGAAAAAAAGACACAGAAACATTTTTTTGGCCAAGTGAACCCC
>JBBRRL010000380.1:0-3357 GCA_038200775.1 Nitrospirales bacterium | reverse complement strand
GTGATTGTACCGCTCTGCGCTTCACCCCATTTGTGCAGTGGAACCCGCACGACGACCTCCCCCGTCACTCTGGCCTGGCAACCCAGCCGATGAAAGGCTTCAGTGAGATTCTCACGGTCCAAAAGGTCTTGCTCATCGAAATCGATCTCCGAGAGATTATCGCCCCCGCACTGAACTTCGACCCGGCACGTGGTGCATGATGCATTACCACCACAATCATGCGTCAACGGAAATTGCAGGACTTCCGCTGCTTCGAGCAGCGAGGCGTTGTCAGGCACCTCGCCGCTGCGACCCTCCGGATGGAGGAAAGTCACCCGTGGCATTACGCCACCGCGGCCGCCAGTGGTTGATATGGACAGCGGCGGAGCGCGATATGCTCTTCGAACTCGCTCCGGAAATGTCGCAAGCTGCTTTCAACCAGCACGGATGCTCCTGTCACAACGGTGCAATACCCTCGCCCTTTTACAAAACCAGCGACTTGGAGGAGGGACGCCAAATCCTTTTCCGTGCCCTCGCCGTCCTCGATTTTTTGCAGAAGGTCGGATAAGTTGATGGTTCCCATGCGGCATGGAGGACATTGCCCGCAACTTTCGACCTTGAAGAAATTCCCGTACTTCAGCGCAATCGACACCATGCATGTCTGATCGTCCACGACGATGACCCCGGCAGACCCCAAACCGCTTCCAGCCTTTTTCAGGGTTTCAAAATCCATCGGTGTATCCAGTTGATCCGCCGTCAACATCGAGAATGACGGTCCGCCGGGGAACACTGCTTTTACCGTCCGGCCGTCCGGGAGTCCCCCGCCGGCCTCATAGATAAGCGTGCGAACCGGCGTGCCCATGGGCAGCTCATAGACGCCCGGCCGCTTCACAGAGCCACTGATCGAGAAGAGCATGGTCCCGGGACTTTTCTCAGTGCCGACCTCTGTGAACCATTGGGCGCCGTTTCGCAGAAGTGGGGGAACATTGCACAATGTCTCGACATTGTTAACGAGGGTCGGTTTCCCATACAAACCAAAGTCCGTCGGGTAGAACGGCGGCTTCTGCCGGGGCATTGCGGGCCGCCCTTGCATTGATTCCAGCATCGCGGTCTCTTCTCCCGCTACGTAGCTCCCTTGCCCCTCAACGAATTCGACATCAAGGTCCACGCCGCGACCCAGGATGTTTTTGCCCAGAAAACCCGCTGCACGCGCCTGGTCGGCAGCCAGCCGGAGATTCGCCAATTCCTCGACATACTCGTGATTGACGTAGAGATAGGCCGCCTTGGCCTTCACCGTATGGGCGGCAATCAGGACGCCTTCCAGGACCTGATGGGGATTCGTTCTCAGAAGATAGCGATCTTTGAAGGTCCCCGGTTCGTGCTCACCTGCATTACAGACAAAGTACCGCTCCGGGGTCCTGTGATTCAGCACCTTTTCCCATTTGATACCCGTTGGAAAACCTGCTCCTCCACGCCCCCTAAGACCCGCCCGCTTGAGTTCGGCGATGACCTGTTCAGGGCTCCATGCCACCAAGCATGTCTTCCAGGCCTCGTACCCCCCCTGCTCGATATAGGGGCCGATTTCCCATGGACGGGATCCAAAATCCTTGACAATACGGGGCGCAGGGATCAATGTTCGCTCCTGTCTGCAACGGGGCCGTGACTGATTAAGGGCATGGCAGACATGCCCTTCTCTTGTGAGCCTTTGCTTACTACTATAGACCAATTTTTTCAAGTAAATCAAGCGCGACGGAGGACTAGGCCTCAATCCTCCGCGTCCTGGGTCCTTCGGCTCACCCCAAACAGGGCAGCAGTGCGTCCAAGTGGTCTGTCAGGAACTATTTCTAGCGCTTTCCCCTAGTGTTTCCAACAGGGTAACGAGATCATCGGCATGTTCCTCTTCCTTGGCCAGAATCTCTTCGAGCATCCGCCGGGTGGTGGTGTCTTTTTCGAAATATCTGATCATCTCGGTGTAGGACTCGATCGCGATCCGTTCGGCAATCAGGTCTTCCCGGATCATGTCTACCAGTGTCTCGCCTTCGGCGTATTCGGAATGGCTGCGAGTCGTGAGCCCCTCTGGGGAAAAATTCGGCTCGCCCTGCAATTGCGTGATCCGCTCGGCTATTTGGTCTGCGTGTTCCTGTTCCTCCTTGGCGTGCTCGAGAAACTCTTGACGAACGGACTGTGAGTGAATGCCACTGGCCATGAAGTAATGCCGACGGTACCGCAGCACGCAAACTATTTCTGTCGCTAATGCTTCGTTGAGTAGGCGTACGGCTGTCTCGATGTCTCCCTGATAGCTCTGTGTGACAGCGCCTTTTTCGATATGCTGCCGGGCCCGTTCCCTAAGCGTCTTGATGTCAGTTAGAAAATCCTTACCCATGCTGTTCTCCTCTCTAAGTTGGTCTGCGCGAAATCCGGCTGCTGTGGATTCTCAGCATCTTATCGTATTAGAGATGGCAACGCTGGCCTGATCCCCCGAATGGAGGATCAAAATCCCAAAGGTAGCGTAATGAGTCTGCTGCCTAGGAATCCACCACTCTTATGGACTGGCCTAAACGCGAGACAAGCGCGCCGAATAGATGCATGGCCAGTTTTGACGAGGCAGGGATAAAAGCGCTAAACGTTGGTCTCGTGTGTAAGAGTGGCCTACACTGCTGATGTGAAGGGCTAGAAATGCTGGTGAGGAGAGATTCCTGCGCAGCAAGAGACTCTACCGCAGGATCTTTACATCATCACCGCGGTTCGCCGGCCATGTTCTTCATCAGAATGTTCGGATAGTCCCTTCCATGACGTGCCCGTTGAGATTGCACTGAAAGCCATAGGTCGAGCCTTTCCTGGCGTAAAACCAAATCACGATTTCCTCACCAGGAGAAAGTAAAATCTTCGACACCCGCTCATGATCGTATTCGATCTCACCCGTTCCCGCGATTGAGACGAGCGTGCCAGGCTGAAATAACTCTTTTGAGAGGACCTCATGCTGAATCGGACCGTCTTCGCGGTTCTGTACCACAAGCACGGCCACGGCATCGCCCGGAAATCTCAACGTATCAGGGTAAAAACTGAGTTGTTCAATCAGAACGACATCACCGGAACTTCCGGACACTGCCCCAATAGGAACAAATTGGAACAACAGGACAACGGCAAGCGCAGCCATAACATGTCGGTAATAGTGCTTCACGCCGTTACCCCCGCTAGGTGCGGTATATTGATGACATCTTGCAACGGGACAACCCGGCGATCGCAGATCAGATAGGAGAGCGTCGAGTAAAAACGGAGGGCCTCGAGGGCTATCCACCGCTCATGATATGTGCCGTTGCAATCCGAGCAGTCGTCCTTGGGAAAATGGCATTTCCAACGGATCAGTAATTCCATGTT
>JBBRRL010000379.1:0-3362 GCA_038200775.1 Nitrospirales bacterium | reverse complement strand
CCCCGGCCCTGCACCACGCGATCCGGCGAGGGCAACAATGGCTGCTCTCGCAGCAAGCAGAACAGGGTTACTGGATCCATGAACTAGAAGTCGATACGACATTGACCTCAGAGTGGCTGATGTTGAGGCGTTTCATGTGTTTTCGTGACTCCGACAAAGAGACAAAGGCTGCTCGGTATCTGATCGAAAGCCAGCTTCCGGACGGCGGATGGTCGATCTACCATGGAGGGCCGTCCGACATCAGTGCTTCCGTGAAGGCGTACTTTGCGCTGAAGCTTTCGGGGATTAGTGGCGATGAGCCGTTTATGCGGCACGCCCGCGCCGTGATCTTGCAAAAGGGCGGGGTCGTGAGCACCAATGTCTTCACGAAGATCGCCCTGACCCTGTTTGATCAATATGACTGGCGCGGCATTCCCACCATGCCCGCGGAGCTTACCCTCCTGCCGTCGTGGTTTTACTTTAATCTCTATGCTCTGTCCTACTGGTCGCGCACTGTGCTCGTTCCCCTGCTGATTATTTTCGCCAGCAAACCGATCTGCCCTATCCCGAAAGATCAGGGTATTGATGAGCTGTACTGTATTCCCCGTGAGCAGGTGAATTTTCGTGGGGAGCCTCCGTTTCGAAAAGACCCCAGCTGGCTTGCATGGCATAACGTCTTTATCGCGCTCGATGGCGCGCTGCGCGTGTATGACCGTATTGTGCCGACCTGGTTTCGAAAAAAGGGCGTCGAGCGCGCGGCGCGGTGGATGGTTGAGCGCATGGAAGGAACGGGCGGACTCGGGGCGATTTACCCTGCCATGGCAAATTCGGTGCTTGCGCTACGCTGCCTAGGCTATGCCGATGAGCACCCACTCGTCCAGAAAGCTTTTAAGGAAATTGAAGCATTGGAAGTGGACATGGGCGAGACTTTGCGGCTGCAACCGTGCTTCTCGCCTATCTGGGATACGCCCTTGACGATGAGCGCCTTGATCGAGAGCGGTGTGCCCCAGGATCATCCCGCATTCGCGCAGGCTGCCGAGTGGCTGATCTCGCGCCAGTGTCAAAAGGTCGGGGACTGGATCGTGTCGTCTCCTCATTCGAAACCCGGCGGATGGTATTTTCAGTTTGAAAACGAGAGTTATCCGGACAATGACGACACCGCGGCGGTCCTGATCGCGCTGTCAAAGATCGAGGTGCCGCGGCAGCAGGAGCTGCGCGCCTCGGTGCAACGGGGATTGAGTTGGACCTTGCCAATGCAGGGAAGCGACGGCGGGTGGGGCGCCTATGACCGGGATAACAACAGGCTGTTCTTTAACGACATCCCATTTGCCGATCACCGTGCGCTTCTGGACCCCAGCACAGCTGACGTGACCGGCCGGGAACTCGAAATGATGGGGGCCCTTGGCTTTGATCGGTCGCATCCGATCGCAGCGCGCGCGATCCGGTTTTTGAAGGAACGACAAGAGAAAGATGGCTCCTGGTACGGCCGTTGGGGCGTGAATTACGTCTATGGTGTGTGGTCTGTCCTGGCGGGACTGAAAGCGATAGGGGAAGACATGCAGGCCCCGTACGTCCGCCGAGCCGTCGCATGGATTGTCTCAAAGCAGAACCATAATGGGGGCTGGGGGGAGTCATGCCTGTCTTACGCGGATGAAGGCGCCCATGGCGTCGGCGAGAGCGCGGCTTCTCAAACCGCATGGGCGCTCCTTGCATTGCTGGCCGCCGGCGAAGTTGAAACGATCAGCGTGTACCGCGGGGTCAACTACCTCCTGCGACACCAGAACGCACAAGGCAACTGGGCGGAACGCAATTTCACAGGGACGGGATTCCCGCGAGTCTTTTACCTGAGGTACCATGGATACAGCCATTATTTTCCTCTCTGGGCGTTGTCGATGTACCGCTCCCTCAAAGCAAAAGGCCAAACACGGGCCGACGAAATACTCGAGCACAATCGCACACACGGACAGTTGCGGCTGATCGAATAATGCGGCGTGTCGCGATTCTGGCTGCCACCGCGCGCGAGTTGGCTCCTGCTCGATCTAGCTTCGGCGTCAGCCATGTGCGCCGTGGGCGCGTCGGCCAATTCGTTCATCACATCGCTCGGTTTGAAAATCTAGAACTCCACCTCATCAAAACCGGCATCGGCCATGAGCGTGCGCGGCTGGCTACGGAAAGCGTGCTGTTTGCGTTGGCCCCGCATGCCGTTATCTCGACGGGGTATGCAGGCGGGTTAGGGCCTGATGGAGTAGGCGCGCTTCTGTTGGGGAGTCAAGCTGAGGATTGGACCAGCGACGGCGCGCCGCTCGTGATGCCGGCTCATCAAGCGCTCATGGCTGCGGCGTGTCGCGCCGCGCGCGATGCGGGAGTGGGATGGAGCAGAGGGCCTATCATCACTGTCACGCGCATTGTCTGGCGGGCGCGCGAAAAACAGGCATTGGCTCATGTGAGCGGCGGGCTTGGCGTCGATATGGAAAGCGCGGCTGTCGCGCACGTTGCTTCGGTCGGAAAAGTTCCATTCCTTGCAGTTCGGGCGGTTTCCGACACAGTCGGAGATGATCTCCCGATGGATTTTAATGTTTGGCTTTCACCCGCAGGTACACTGCGTGGTATCATTGAGGTGCTGAAGAAGCCTCTAATGTTCCGGGAGTTATATCGTATGAAATGTCACGCGGATGAGGCTGATCAAACATTGCGGCAATTCTTTATGGCGTTTATTTCGGTGTTGCAGTCCTGCCAGCTTCCGCCCGATTCAGATCTTCCGGTGGCGGCCTCTTGATAATCGAAGTGACACTCGCCCGTTGGGGCGCCATTGCATTGTCGGTGCTTCACGAGATGGGCCGAATGACGCTGTTCCTCGGGCAGGCAATCCTGTGGATGGTGCGCCCGCCGTTCCGGTGGATGCAGCTCCTCAAGCAGATGCATTTTATCGGGGTCAAGTCGTTGTTTGTGATTGTGCTCACGGGCGCCTTCACCGGCATGGTGTTAGGGATACAGGGGTACTACTCGCTGCGCAAGTTCGGGGCGGAAGGCCTCTTGGGATCGGCCGTCGCTCTGAGCATTATCCGTGAGTTGGGGCCAGTGCTCTCAGCCCTCATGGTCACCGGACGAGCTGGGTCAGCCATGACCGCGGAGATCGGGCTGATGCGGATCACCGAACAAATTGATGCGCTGGAAACCATGGCGGTGAGTCCCATGCAATATTTGGTGGCGCCAAAGGTGTTGGCCGGCGTCCTCGTCTTGCCATTGCTCGTGGCCATATTCGACATCATTGGGATCTACGGTGGGCACCTCGTCGGCGTCGAGCTGCTGGGCGTGAGCTCGGGCGCCTATACCAGTTCGATGGAGTCGGCCGTTGTATGGAAAGACGTGTACGGGGGCATTCT
>JBBRRL010000378.1:0-3365 GCA_038200775.1 Nitrospirales bacterium | reverse complement strand
GATGAAGCCACAGCCCTCCGGCTGGTGGACATCTGGATGACCACGGCGTTCCAGGGAGGCCGCCACCTCCAGCGGATCAATGAGATCGAGGCTTTTCATTGAGTTGCGAATCGAACCTTTCGGTTCTTGACTCAAACAGCATCACGACGTTTTTGTTGAGGAACACTGGCAGTAAAAAGACGGCGAGCAGCGTAAGCCCAACAAGCATCACTTGTGAGGCTTTCTCATCTACTTCAACATTGACTTTTATCGTACTACTTCGCGGCGCTTCTTGAACACAAGTACCAAAAGGAGGGCTGCAAGAAGTGCTAGGCCGCCAAGGAGTATCTGCGTAGCGATTCCCTGAACTTTGCTGTCCGCCGCACGTGTTGCTTGGCTGGATACAGTTGCAAGAGGCAGGGCACAATCATGGCAAGGTACAGTGGCACGCGCCGAGTGAAGCGCGTAATGAAGTTCCTCACCGGCACCACGTGCTCAAACCGGTTCGTGGCGGTTCCCAAAAATCAGGAGCAGCAATACGATGGCTGCCAGGGCAAGAACTCCGAGAACTGCTTTTGAAGCGGGCGTTGCGACGGTTGAAGGGCTGCTTTCTTGCGGTGCGACCGTGTTGGCATGTGATGGAGAAAGGCTCGGCTCGATTGTGCTTGGAGTTATCATATGGTGATCCAAATCAAGACTATTTTTGTCCACCAATTTTCTGGCGACCAACGATAGGGCGACGCTTCTCCAATATGGCATTACTCCGGATTGAGCCTTGGCTCTCGATTGCCGCATGCCTGGAATAAGTTCATTCACGGCCTTTCGCCCTCTAAAAAAGTCCCCAAAAAAGCCGCCGCTCTCTCCCATTGCAATTAGCTGTTCCAGCGTCTCGATGTCGGAAATTTCGCCATGGCGGTACAAGTAACTTGCAATTCCAGAAATTTCGGTTACAGCATCAGCTCCATCGATTTGATGGGATTGGAGCAGGCTCTTCAGCCATTTCATCCGCTCTCTGATCAACGGTAGCAGCCACTGAGGCAGGTTCGGGTCATCCCTGAGCCGCATTAAAAGACCTTCTCTTCGAAGTGCTGCTTTCTTCAGGGCCAATGCGGGGCTGGCGTTTGGCCCTGTCTGTTCCTTGAGATACCGCCAAATCATGGCTTGATCCGCCTGCTCTCGAAGGTCCACCAATCGCAAGGAAGCTTTTAAATATTCTGCATCCGAGGGACGGCCGGAATCATTTCCCGAATGCCTTTCATCCTCCATGATCTTGAACAGATCATCTACCTCGCTGATAATGGCAGGAGAGAGTTTTGGAAGCTGGTCCTCGACCGGGCGGGCCCATTGGGGAATGGCAATCGGATCGGCCCAAAGAGGTGTGGATAGAAAAAGAGCGGCAATGATAAGAATCGCTCGTCTCAAACCGAAAAATGGGGGGGAAATGGGGACAATCATGAAGATGGATGTCACGGATTTATAGGTTTTGAATAAGGTGTTCTGCCAAGCACCCATTGAGCATCGCTTATATACCAATGCTTCCCGTCAACTTGCGGGCTAAGGCTTCGAATGCCCCAGCCTCCGCCAGAAGCCATCAGGTGGTGAGGGGGAAGGTCTGCGACAGTTGGGGGAGTGTTGCTGAATGAATAGATTCCGGCCTCAACAGTATGATCAGAACCTCTCAGATTATGGCCGCACTCATGGGCGACAATGTTGCTCCTGAGTCTTGGATTTGGGGATTGAGAATCATCAGCTAAGTTAGATAAATATATGAGTGCAATATCGGGTCTTTGGAACCGATAAAGAGTATCTCCGAAAGTTATCAAGCCTGCCGGATCGGCCGACTTCACATAAGCGCTCAAAAATACCACTTTAATATCATCAGAGGGCAGGTTTTGAGCGTCGATTTTTGTGATGAGGGACGGAATTCTGTCATCTGACAGAATTTGGCCGTTCCCAACAAGGAGGATCATTTCGTTCTCGGAAATACTGACGGCTTCCTCTTGATCCACACGCATGTGCAATTGCGCATATATCTCCTGCAACTTGGTCAAGGACTGCGTAAGAGCGGTGGGCACGTTGTCGGTGGTCATGTCTCCCGCGTGGACCGGCGCAATTTTGAAGTTGTGGGTGAATTTTTTGATCGGAAACCTCAATGCCACAGGCAACTCGGCAGATGTGATGACTATTGTCCCTCCCGGCCAGCCGATGAATGTTGGGTCGTTCAAAACACCATCAAAAGCTCTCCCGCCACTCCAGTGATCATCATCCTTATCCGCCACAATGGCGATGGGCAGTGATTCAAAAATTCCTGTTCCGATGTTGGTTTCTTTTAGTGTGAGATCGGCCCCGACATCGTTGTAGCCGGCATTTGCACCATACGGAGTACCTGATGCTTCAATCGTGCTTACGTGAGCGGTGACGGTTCCCGCCCCGCTTTTGTGGGGCAGTTGCAGATGAATCACAAGCCGGTCTGGATCGGCTTTGGGAAATTCTGGTTGGTCTATGAGCTCTCCTTCATGTGTCCTGGGGCTGTCCCACCGGCAGAGGCGGATACCGCCAACGGGTGCAAGGTTGCCCACAGTGCCGGTCGTGGTGATAGTGGGTTGAAGTGCATCGACGCTCAGAAGGACTCGTTGGGTGTTGGGGTTGGGTGGAATCAACTTGATCTGCACGGCAAGCTTGGGGCTAAGAGGAGATGCCGAAGAGGCCACCGAGATCTTCGAAAGGACGCCTGCTGGCAGGTCGCCGTTTTCAATATCGCAGGAGTCCGGCAGCCAGCGCAGCTTTTTGACGGTGAAGTTCACGGAACCCGAGAACATCTGCGGATTCTGCGTGGAATCAATGGAGCCATCGGACCTCAGTGGATAATCGATGACCACAATGGGCCTGGAGATCTCCTGGGCGTAGGCCGCGGGGCTGTTCAACTGAACGGAAAGGAAGCTGAGAGCGGTGTTTTTGGCTGAATCTGTGAGGGCCACATTTTCGTCCTGATCAGGAAATGGATTCTTATGCCAGGCGGTGGAAGCAGCAATGCCTGAGCTTCGAATCCATCGGCGCTCGTCATTGTCGGGCGTTGATAAGGCGGTGCCGAAGGACAGGGAATAGGCATCCATCGCATCTTTCAGAATATGGTCGTCCACGGCCCTGCCCGGAATCCCCCACAGTTCTGTGGAGTAATCGTAGTAATGGACGTGCTCATTATCTTCGCCGGAGTATTCGTTGAGCACGAAATTGTCCAGGGAGTAGTGGCCGGCGGTGAAATGTCCGCTCTCCACGCTGTAGAAGGTGAAGGCGGCGCTGTGGGTGAGCCAGGTATAGTCGGCTTCCGCTGCACGGGTGGGTACGCCAGGGTCTCCACCGCCGCCGCCGTTTGCGACGTTTGGATC
>JBBRRL010000377.1:0-3371 GCA_038200775.1 Nitrospirales bacterium | reverse complement strand
TCAAGAATCCAATGCGTATATGCCCAGCCCTTCTCAGGGTTTTGCTGCTTAATAAAAACTGTGGCGTTCACTTCTCCCATAATCGCCTCCTTTCAATCCAATAGCCCGATAATCTCTTCCATCGACCAGACATGATCTGAAACTCCCGCCTCCATAGCTTGTGTTATCCTCAAGGTCTGGTGAATCCTGGCAAAATTGTAGCACATAAAATACAGAGCCAGAGCGTGTTGATGGTTCTGAATCGTCGAACTGCACCAGTACCCCTATTCCGTCAGTGTTGACACGTTTTAGGACATATGTTATGACCCCCCGCGAATGAACCTTCCAACGAGCTTCATCGAGCTCGACGGCGTCTCGATCGATCGCCGAATTTTTACAACCCATTTTGTGTGCGATGTGGTGCTGCAAAACTGCAACTCTGCGTGCTGTCATCGGGGGTGTATCATGACTCCCGCCGAGGTCGACCGGCTCAAGCCTCATAGCGATGCCATTGCGCGGTACCTTCCTGAGTCCAAGCAGGAGTTCCTTCGACGGGAAGGAGGAGGCATTGTCGGCGACCCCCAACGTCAGGGGACGGACATCGAGGCCCAGGAAGAATGGTCAATGATCCGATTCTTCCGGTCCCCCGAGGAAATGCGGTGCACGTGGGTGGTCGACGGCGGGTGCGTCCTTTTATACCCATCCGTCGCGGCGACCCCGCAAGCGACGTCAACGCCTGTCCAGCATTGCGCCGTCCATTCATATGCTTTAGACCACGGCCTCGACTGGACGTCATTAAAACAGGCCGACTGTGTCCAATACCCTCTGTGCGTCTATCATTCCGACGGCCGCACGGTTTTGGCGTTGCAAGAGGAGCCGGGCTCCGCGCGCGTGCCTTGCCTCAATAATCCGATCGGGCCGAGAATGTACCAAAGCCTCGCGAACACGATTACATATTTACTTGGCGCGGCTTTTAATGAGCAGGTCCAGGCGTACGGCCGCGCTCATTTTTCGGAGTGACGGGCCGGCGTGGGGGAAGCAGGCTTGAAGCCGAAATCATTGCCATCGGCTCCGAATTGCTGCTGGGAGGATCGGCCGATACCAACTCGCTCTTTCTCGCCGACGAGTTGCTCAAGCTCGGAATCGAAGTCCGCTACAAGACGGTCATCGGGGATGCTCCACAGGATATCGAGGAGGCGCTGCTCTATGCGCTGACACGCGCCCGTCTCGTAATTGCGACAGGGGGTCTTGGTCCGACACAAGATGATATGACCCGCAAAGCCGTCGCGCGTGTCACCGGGCGGCAACTCGTTCTGCATGAAGCAGCGCTGGCAGGAATTAGCGAGCGACTTGCTTCCCGCGGCCGTCTTCTCACCGCAGAGCAAACCACCCAGGCGCTGATTCCCCGCCGCGCAACCATCATTGAAAACCCGGTCGGGATTGCGCCGGGCTTTTTCCTCATCAAAGAGGATCGCGCGCTCATGTGCCTTCCGGGAGTTCCATCCGAAATGAAGCTCATGTTCCTGGAAGGAGCCAGGGCATGCTTGGAGTCTTTGGACGGAAAGGAGATTCACGGCAGTTTACTCCGGCGACGTCTACGCACTTTTGGGCTGACAGAGTCAGAGGTCGACCGGCGCCTCAGGGACCTCTATGACTTGGAGCCTACGGCTGTTCTCGGCCTGCAGGCGAGCGAATCAGGGGTGGATGTCTCGATCACGGTCAAAGCCCGGCACGCGGAATCGGCTCAGTCCACAATAAAGAGAATTGAGCGCGGTGTCCGTGAGCGACTGGCACACTCGCTGTATGCCGCGGGGAGCCAAACCATGGAAGGCGTCCTGGCGATGCAGCTCAAAGCCCGGCGGCTGACAGTGTCGGTCGCCGAGTCTTGCACGGGCGGATTGGTGTCCCAACGCTTGACTTCAATTCCCGGCAGCTCGAATTATTTCAACTGCGGCTATATCGTCTATAGCAATCGCGCGAAGGTGGAGATGCTGAAAATTCCACGAGCGCTTCTGAAAGAGAAGGGCGCGGTCAGCTGCGAGGTGGCAGCCGCAATGGCGGAAGCCGCGCGGTCCGGGAGCGCCACGGATCTGGGGTTGGCCGTCACTGGCATCGCGGGTCCCAGCGGGGGATCAAAGGACAAGCCCGTCGGGCTGGTGTTCTGGGCCCTTGCCGATAAAAAACAGACCCTCGGTCGCTCCGCTATCTTTGGCGGTGACCGTGAGGCTATCCGGACACGGGCCTCGCAGGCAGTGCTCGATATGCTGCGACGCTATCTTGCCGGCAAGCCGCTAGAGTAGTCCGGAAATGTTCAGGGCCTTTATTGCCATTCAACTTTCCGCCGAATTGAAGCGTCTTATAAGTGAGCTGCAGGCTGAGCTCAAACGCGGTAATCCGGAAATGGCGGCCGTCAGTTGGATCCGTCCTGAAGCCATGCATCTCACCTTGCGGTTTCTTGGTGATATCGAGGAATCGCAAGTTGCGGCGATTACCGATGTCCTCCAGATGGGATCTGCGCCGCTCCGGCCCTTTACGCTGGAGGCTCGGGGCGTGGGAGGGTTCCCAACGTCGGCGCGCGCTCGAGTCTTGTGGGTGGGATTGTCGGGTGATGAAGAGGGGATGCGCGCGCTTTGCAATCTTCAGACCACCATCGAGGAGGGGATTGTGGAAATGGGCTTTGTGAGAGAAGACAGGCCGTTCACTCCCCATTTAACGTTGGCACGTATCAAAGACGGACGTGCGAGCGGTCCTGTACGGAGACTCCTCATGAACGAGTCCGACCGGAAGGTCGGAGAATTTCATGCCGGTTCGGTGTTGCTGATCAAAAGCGAACCGCGGCCGACGGGCTCGGTCTACACGTCTTTGGTGGAAGTGCCCTTTGGCGTTCAGGTATAATCATCAACAAACTTTAGACCGCGCCAAGAAACTCCGTGGCGCTGCCTAATAACGCGCCGCAGCGGACTCGGTGCACCGATGCCTTACTCGGAAAAGGAGACACAGATGGGCGACCGAGACGAAAAAAGACGTGCGATGGAACTCGCGATCACGCAAATCGAGAAGCAATTCGGCAAGGGATCGATCATGAAGCTCGGCACCGCGGAGATGCCGGCTGATGTGCCTGTGATACCCACGGGATCCCTCGGTCTGGATCTGGCGCTGGGCATCGGCGGGATACCGCGCGGCCGGGTCATAGAAATCTATGGGCCGGAATCTTCGGGCAAAACAACATTGACGCTGCATATCATTGCGGAGGCGCAAAAGTCAGGCGGGACCGCCGCCTTCATTGACGCCGAGCATGCGCTGGATCTTTCGTATGCCGAAAGGCTGGGGGTCAACAGCAGCGAACTGTTGGTGTCCCAGCCGGATACCGGGGAGCAGGCGCTGGAGATCAC
>JBBRRL010000376.1:0-3373 GCA_038200775.1 Nitrospirales bacterium | reverse complement strand
GGCGAGGCCCACGCCGCAGGCCGCGAGAAGCTCCACCAACGGGCCGGTCGCTTCCATAGCCTTGACCACCCGCATCATGTTTTCAAATTGCAGTTGGTTGCTCCGCACGAAAGAGTCTTCCTGGTGCTTCTCTCGCGCGAAGGATTTGATGACGCGAATCCCGGCGAACGTCTCCTGCATTGTCATCACCATCTGTCCCATGTCTTCAAATTGATATTGCACCGCTTTGCGGGCCTTCCGGCCGTAAAGAATGATGGGGACGAGACAGAATGGAAAAAGCACGAGGGTTACCAGGGTAAATCTCCAATCCATGTAGAGCAGGACGGCAATGCCGCTGATGATCGCGACCGGTTGCTTGAACAGGTCGCTGCTGATGGTGGAGAGGGCCATCTGCATTCCCCGGGTATCGTTCGTGATCCGCGACATCAAAAAGCCCGAGCGCATTTTGTTAAAAAAATCCATTGAGTGCCGCACCATTTTCGTGAACAACTCATTGCGAACGTCGGTCACTACTTTGTTACTCACCCATTGCATGCAGACGGCGTTGCCATAAGCGCACAGACTGCGGGCCCCCATCACCAGCGGGATGAGCAGGCAGGTAAGGAGGATCGCATTAATCTTCGGGCCTCGGTTTAGCATTCCGCTGTCAGACACGAACTGTTGAGCCGTCGGGGTCGCCCCCTGAAAAACCGTGCCCGTCACCTTGGCGATGACCAACGGCATCATCCCATTGCTGATGATGCCAAAGGCGAAGCCGAGGCCGAGTCCGAGCATGAAACGCCAGCGATACGGCTTCACATAGCTGTAGAGGCGCTTGTAGGGACCCCAGCCGGTGCGAACGGTCTGCCAAAAGGAAGGTTTTGGAGGTGCGACTTGCGATTCACTCATAGCGCGGATGCCGCCGGAGCCGACAGCAGCGATTCCATAGCATCGATCACCGATTGCGTCGAGATTTGGTTCATCGGCACGGCCCCCTGCGTGGGGTTAAACTGGCTCACTGGGCCTTGGGATTCACCCAGGAGAACCAGGGCGGATGGGGAGCGAGGATGCCAATGGAAGGGATTGGTGGGACCAAATAGAACCACCTGGGGGATATCCCAGGCGGCGGCGAAGTGCATCGGCGCGGAATCAACCGTAATGAGCAAGCGGGCCTTGCGCACGATTGCCGCAAGAGTGAGCAAATCGGTCCTCCCGGAGAGGTCGATCACCTCCGAACGGCTTGAAGACCTGATCGTGCCGATTTGAGCGTGTTCGATTGAAGAGCCGCCTCCCGTAAGGATGCATTTCATCTGACGCTCCTGCACGCAGTGATCGATCAACCGGGCCCAACGGTCCGCTTCCCAAAATTTTTCGGCCCGGGCCGAGCCCGGATGTAGAATCACGAAATCGTCGCCGGCCTCCGCTTCCTTGAGGAGGTATTCCGCTTTCTCTACCGTGGAGTCCGGCAAATCGAGCCGGATGGCGCGGGACGCATCGTGGATCCCCAGCGGTTTTAGCAGGGCGAGATGGTAATCGACGGTGTGCAAGAGGCGCACCGGGGATTCCACAAACTGGTTGTAGCTGCGAGCCCGAATCTTCGTGCGGAGGTTGGGGTGGTCGGACGTAATGCGCTTTTGCGCCTGCGAAAGGAGGGTCAGGAACGAAGAGCGATCGTTGCGCGTGAAATCGAGGCAGTAATCAAATTTACCCCAGGCGAGCGCGATCCAATCGAGCGCATCGTCGGCTTTTCCCCGTACCACGAAAACTTTGTCGATTCCCGCAATTGCCGGGAGCAACCCTTCGACCGCTGGAGACACCACCAGGGAGAGAGTTGCTTTCGGAAATCTTTCCCGCAGGGCCGCGATCGCAGGCGTCGTGAGAATCAGGTCGCCGATCCGCTTCAGTTGAATAAGAAGGATGTTCATCACAGGGTGGCATCGGCTTCCAGCCGTCTGGTTCGCAAGATGGCGAAGCCACCATATTCTCATCGGCAGGATGCCGATGCCACGATATTATCCCATCCCCATTGCGAGCTTGTAAGCACCGAGCAGCCGAGCGCGAAAATGGTCCCACGTAAAATTTTCGACGACGCGCCGGCGCGCGGCCAGGCCCATCCGCTCAACCGTTTCGGGATGCCGATAAAGCTCGAGAATTGCCGACGCCAATTCACCCACATTTCCCGGCGAAACAAGAATTCCTTCGACGCCGTCCGTGACAACGTCACCCGCTTCCCGCGTCGTAATTTGCGGCAGCCCGCACGCCGCTGCCTCGTAGGTGACCTTGGCGCTCCCTTCGCATTGCGACGGAAAAACGTGCATCGTTCCCTGACTCAGGTAATTTTCCACATCGCGGACAAAGCCGACAATCTTGATATTGTCCCTCCAATATTTTTTCAGATGCGGCCGGGCTTCATCATGCACGGAGCCGACGAGCCATAGCTCCGCATCTTTGAGGTCGAGCCGATGCCATGCTTCCAGAAGATGATGAATACCCTTGCGCTCGATCAGGGCACCGGAAAAGACCGCGCGAAAGATCGGTGGGCGCCCGCCCGGTTTGAAGCGCTCCACGTCGACTCCTCGAGGGAGATAAAACAACTTGTCCTCTGAAAATCCCTGGACACGGAAAGTATCCGCCGCTTTTTCGGAGAGAACAAAGAGCATGTCCGCAAGTTCGTATTCCTCCAAGAAACGTTCGCGCGTCTGGAGCAAATTTTCTTTCCAACGCCAGGGAAGATCCGCCGGGAGCGGGGTGGCAGATGCGCGATCGCCCAGCACTTTGCCGCGATCCCGGTGCCAGGTGGGAATTTCCACGATCGACGGAATGCCGAGCCTGCGTGTCACGCGCAGCGATTGCAGGCAGTCGCCCGACCAGCTGTGGAAAAGATCGTAACGACCGGTCGCGAGATGTCGCGAGGCGATCCAGTCAAGATACTTCTTCTTCGCGCCATAATAATAGGGACGGTCGAGAAAAGAGATTAGACGCACAGGATGCCAGCGAAGCGATTGGATCAAGTGCGCCGGTATCTCTTCCTGACGATTATCATAAGCGATCGCCCGTCCGAGAAATCCTCCCCGATGCGAGGCTCGCAACGTCTCAAAGGCATCCGTGTCCAGCCCCGAGCCTCCGATCCGCGCGAAGATCGAATAGAGCAAATGCCGAGGAAGGACGCCTGACCTCTGGGTCGCAGGGCGCGACGGCGAAGGGGCGTTTAGAGTTTCACCCACCATCGGCTAACAAGTATTGTGGTGATTGCGGGCAAGTAAAGTCCTCGTTCCGTGATGACGTAAATGCGATCCAATCATCTTACCATAGGATTCGTCCGGCGCGGATTTTCTTCCAGCGGCGGCGCCGAGTCGTACGTGAAACGACTCGCCGCCGGGGGTGTGGAAATTGG
>JBBRRL010000375.1:0-3385 GCA_038200775.1 Nitrospirales bacterium | reverse complement strand
TGTGGAAGAAGGAAAAGTATTTATTTCCGCGGAGGAGATTAATTTGTTGATGACCGAGGGCCAGGAGACCGGAGTGTTCGATAAAACGGAACAGGAACTCATTCGAAGCGTCTTTGAATTCACCGACACCTCGGTCAAAGACGTGATGGTTCCCCGGGTCAAGATGACTGCCCTCGAGGTCGATATGCCGATCAAAGAAGTCATACGGTTGATCGATGAACATAAGTTCTCACGATACCCTGTCTACAAGAAGGACTTGAACGACATCAAAGGCATTCTCTACCAGAAGGATCTATTGAGCCGCATCGCGTCCGGGAAAAGTTTCAGCCTCTTGGAGGTCTTGCACCCGGTTTACTATGTGCCCGAATCAATGAAGGTCAGCGTATTGCTGAAAGAGATGCAACGGCGCCGTATCCACATGGCGATCGTTGTCAATGAATACGGCAGTGTCGAGGGACTCGTCGCGCTGGAGGATCTGATCGAGGAAATTGTGGGCGAGATCCAAGATGAGTATGACACCGAAGAAAAGTCGGTGGAGCGCCTGAGGGATGGAAGCCTTCTTGTTGACGCGTCCACGCCCGTGCGTGATCTCGTCGAACGTTACGGACTGCCAATCCCCATCACTTCAGATTACGAAACGTTGAGCGGTTTCATCACGCATCAGCTTCAAGGGATTCCCCGCGGTGGCGAGGTGTTCATCCACGACGGATATCGGTTTACAGTGGTAGATCTTGGGGAGCGGCGGGTCGCGAAGGTCAAGGTCGAGTCCATGGAGGACCGCTCACCGGCCTTGAAAGAACCGCTCAAGACGGGATCGATATGAGCCGCGAAGCCGGGCTGTGATCGGCCCGGGCCGGCCCTCTCCCACCATACGCCCATCGACTTTCGTGACGGGTAACACTTCCTGCGTCGTGTTGGTCAAAAAACACTCTTCCGCTGAATACAGGTCCGCGATCCGGAGCACCGTCTCTTCGCAGGGTATGGCGAGGTCTTTTGCAAGGTTCAGCACAACGCCTCGCGTGACGCCATCAAGAAGGCCACACGCCAGCGCCGGTGTGCGCAACCGTCCAGCGTGTACCAGAAATAAGTTGCTGGTGCTGCCTTCCGTGAGCTCATCGCGATAGTTGAGCATGATGGCCTCCGCCGCCCCCGCTCTCGTGGCCTCCATTTTAGCGAAGATATTATTTAAAAAGTTAAGCGATTTCACCTCTGGGGGCAGCGCCTGCGGTAGATTCCGGCGCGTCTGAACAACCGCCACGTCAACCCCGGTTGCATACAGCGATTCAGGAGAGGGCACAAAAGCCTTGGCAATGATGACCAATGTCGGCGATTTGCAGAGGGCCGGATCCAGTCCGATGTCCCCTGCGCCACGTGAGACCGTGACCCGGATATACGCTTCCTGCAAATGGTTTCGGTCGACACACCCCTGAATGAGATCTGCGAATTGCTCGAGGGAGATCGGCAATTGAAGGGCAAGGCGGGACGCCGACCGCGCCAGACGTGAAAGATGCTCGGTGAGCATGAGGATACGACCGCGAGACGCGCGTAGAGTCTCAAAGACGCCGTCTCCATACAAAAAGCCGTGATCGAAAACGGACACGACCGCCGCTTCGTGCGGAACGAACCGGTCATTCAGGTAGATCCATGTCATGAATATCGCACCGCGTCGAGCAAGGCTTCCGCCTTGAATAGCGTCTCCTGGTATTCCCGATCCGGCTCTGAATCAGCGACGATACCTGCCCCGACATGCAGATACCCGCGGTCCTGCTTGATCACCAAGGTCCGGATGATAATATTGAGATCGAGATCGCCACTGGCACTGATGTACCCGACAGACCCGGTATAAGGTCCCCGCCGCACCGGCTCCAATTCATCCAAGATCTCCATGCAGCGAAGCTTCGGGACTCCTGTGACAGTGCCGCCTGGGAAGACGGCCTGGATGAGATCCATGCTATCGCACCCGGACGTCAAGCGACCCCGAATGTTCGAGACAATATGAATGACGTGCGAATAACGCTCCAGGGCCATGAAGTCATTGACATGGACACTGCCAAAGGCACACACACGGCCCAGATCGTTTCGTTCAAGGTCCACGAGCATCAGATGCTCGGCCCGTTCTTTGTCGTTCAACAGCAGATCCTCCGCCAGCCGTTCATCCTCCTCGCCCGTTGTGCCGCGCGGTCGCGTGCCGGCGATTGGGCGCGTGTCAACATCGGCGCCCTGCAGTCTTACGAGCCGCTCCGGTGAGCAGCCGACGAGCGTCACATCAGGGAATTCCAAGAGAGCTGCGAAAGGGGAGGGATTAATCTCTCGCAATCTGCGATAAATAGATCGCGGAGCCCGTAGGCCGTGCAGTTCAAACCGGTGTGAGAGATTTGCCTGGTAAATATCGCCGGCGCCGATATAGTCCAGACAGCGGCGCACACGACACTCATACTCGTTCTGGGTCTGCCCGGGTGTGATGCGAGGAAGGGCCCCACTCGTACGCACGGCCGACCGCGGAGGGGGGGTGATCAGACGCGATTGAAGGGTGCTGAGGCGCGCCAGCCCTTCTTCGTACAGCGCCTCCCGGGGTTCTTTGAGGAACCGTTCTTTGAACGGCAAGAAGATCAGCCACAATCGCTCCTGTGAATGATCGATGACAGCTACAAGCTCGAAAAAGGCGAGTTGAACCTCCGGCAAGCCCAGGTCGTCGGGAATACATCGCGGAAGACGCTCGAACCAGTGAACGAAGTCGTACCCGAAGTACCCGATGGCGCCGCCGAAAAATGGTGGAAATCCCAAGGGACGAGGCAGTGCCATATCCAGGATAAGGTCTCGCAATGCTGCGAATGGATCGCGCTGAACGATGATGGACCGGCCGGAGGATTCAAGGTATTCGACGTGGTGGCCAGTTGCGCGAAACATGCGCGAAGGCGATGAAGCAATGATGGAGTACCCTTGAGGTCCTGTGCGGCCGCTTTCCAAAAGGACCGGACAGGCGCCATCTCCGACGAGTCGCTCGTACAGTTCATAGGTCGACAAGCCGGGCAAGGTCAGGACGGTCGCCAACGGCATCGGGGAAGGAGCCCCAAGAAAGGCCTCCTTGGTGGGCAGAGACATCGGTGTACGCATCTTAACGCAGGGAAGTCTGTCAGGCAACACGGGGCAGCTCGGCACCGCCGGGCGGGTGTCACCTTGACATCTCCCGGTGATTCTGTTTGAATGTCGCGCGATTTTCGGACAATAGCACCCTGAACGAGCAGCCAAATGATTTCCGGAAGGGCCTTTCGCTTGCCGCACGGGTCGGGGTTGAGCTAGTCGCGGCCTTAGTTGTTGGCGGCGGCCTGGGATACCTCGGGGATTGGTATCTGGGGATGAGCCTCTGGTTGACCGTCCTTGGCCT
>JBBRRL010000374.1:0-3390 GCA_038200775.1 Nitrospirales bacterium | reverse complement strand
ATTTGCTCTCGACGATCCATGCACGCCATCGTCGGACTTCTGGCGAACGATGCCTGGCGGGCTTCCCGCAACGATTACGAACTGAGAGCGCGTCAACTCGTGCAGTGCGAACACGTTGCGCGTTCTGCGAAACTGCCGTTCACCACCCAACGCGCACCACTTGTCGCGTTCCCGAAGGGTTGGCTCGACGAGCAGCGCGATGCGGTATTGGTTGCACGCTCCCGCCCACAGTCCGTTGGACTCGAGGTCGCTGCCAGGGTCGGGCGCGCCTCGGCGAGATGAACGTCAACGATCTTCTTGTTGGTCTTGGGTCTCCTCGTGCCGGGGCAGGTACTTGCCCATGTAGGCGGCGCGCGCGGCGGACTGCTGCAGCCACAAAACCACTCGGCATGCAGTCATTTAGGCGCTCAATTACTAGTCATCGACTCGCCTTGTCAACAACTCCGGCCCGGTAGTAAAAGTTTTGTTCGCTCCCATTCGTTTCAACAAATCTCCAATTCCCTTCTCTCAGTCCATCAACATATCGTCCGGACCCCATAAGCGTGCCATCATTACTCCAAGTGTTCCAGAGTCCGGACCGTTTGCCATCCAGGAATTCACCTTCCGCTATTTTGTGGTCGTCAGCATCCCATAATTCCCACATACCCGTTTTAATTCCATTCTTCACGGGCCCTCGGGCGATGACATGGCCGTCGGCGTCCGTCTCAGCGCGGATTTCCTCTCCCGTAGTCACAGATTGAGTTTCGACGGCCCTCCTGCGAAGCGATTCATTCTCTGCGACAAGATTGGCAATCTCTGCGACAAGATTGGCAATCTGCCGTGCTTGCTTCTCAACCAACTCACCTAGTCGTGATTCTTCCGTGTTGGTGGATCCACCATGAGTGGCTATTTCCTGCCCTGAAAGATTCGAGCTAGCCAATGGCTGGTGCTGGACAGTCTGATTCCAAACATAACACACAACCCAGGTGACTAATGCCCCGATTACTACCCCAGTGGCAACGCTCTTTAAGATGACATTCTCGTTCTTGTTCACGTGATGAATGCTTACGTTGTATTATTGGAATGCTTCCCGTCCGGAAATCTTGACGTCCGCTTCTGTCCGGACATCACCCCAGCCTAACCCAACCCTCGGTCTGATCTCAAGATCGAAGAATTCACCAATCGCACTTACCGGCATTGTTGATTCTACTTCGCGAATGTCTCGTGACCCCACCGGCCCCAGACCGGAGACGTACGCGGTTAAATGCACAATTACGAACGAGCCATTCGTGCAATTGGCATGGCCGGAGATATCGAGCACGATCAAAGAGGCTGTGCCACTAAGTGCCATCCAATGCCCTTGAGTATTGATGCGGTCTAGCTCAGAGAATTCGATCTCCAATTGTGGCCGGTTCTTGATGTCACGATCAGCAGATCGCTGAGCTTCTGCCCTCCAGGGATTCAGGCCCAGGAAATGGGGGATTATTCCCAGCGCAACTCCTGTGGTAACGTACAGTACAGATTTTCGCATGCCAGAATTCACCATCAAAGTTGGTTTCGTTCAGTACTGAGGAGGCGAATAATGGTCCAGTGCCCATCATCCGCCTGTTTCAACCGACCGAGCCTGCGGACCTACTACACGGTACCGCACTTAACCTTGCCGTTGCTGCAGGGACAGGTACCGTCTTCCATTTGGCCCCAGTTGACGCAGGTTGTTGTCAGGTTGTACCGACTGCCCTCGCAGGCGAAGTTGAATGCTTCGTTGGACCCTTGGCAGACATATTTCTCCCTGGTGCAGGTTGCGGCTCCGCACACCATCTTCACCGTGATCAAGATGCGCTTCTGGCCTTCACAGACACCCTCGACCGCGGGCGCGATCGAGTAGGTGACACTCACGGTGCAGTTGCCGCATTCGTTTGTCGTTGGGTTGCACGTGGTTGCGTCGTCAGCGAAGGCCGAGCTCAGGCATATAGCAGCCATGAGGAGGTAAGCCACCAGTTTGTGGACCATCACATGCTCCGACCCCGAGTGGGGAGTAAGGGCGTTGAGTACTCTCGAACGCGCAGGTGTTTCGGCTCGCCACCAGGGGCCCACGTCGGACGGAAGTGGGAACCGATATTACCTAGAGGGGGGGGGGGGGGGACCAAAGGCGCGAGAATTTCGCGCAGTTTCACAGTGATCCGGCGGAAGCGGGTGCGAGCGTCGCGAGGCGACATGCCTGTCAGCTGGGCTGACTCCTCCAGACTGTTGCCGGCTTTGACCGCGGCGAAGATCGCTTGTTCTGCTCGCGTGAGGTGCGTGCAAAGGAAACCGACGTGCGCTGCGAGGAGCAGACGAAGCTGGTCGTTGTCCACGTCACCGTCACCCTCGGTCGTCGCCGTCGCGATGAGGTCGTCCGTCAGTGGCACCGGCAACAAGGTCCTTCGCAGGCGCCAGCACTCCCTAGCGAAGAGTGTCCTGGACCACGCCTTCGGAGAGTGCACTTGATGCATAGCGGTCGCGCTGGCCAGCGAAATGAGCACGCGCGTCACGGCGATTTCCACATCTGCTACCGATAATCCCGAACGTCGGCCGACACGTTCGAGGATTTCCGCGCAC
Source organism: Nitrospirales bacterium (assembly GCA_038200775.1). Taxonomy (GTDB): domain Bacteria; phylum Nitrospirota; class Nitrospiria; order Nitrospirales; family NS-4; genus NS-11. The sequence continues at coordinate 813 of JBBRRL010000374.1, read as the reverse complement.
TCGGACCATGCCGACCAGTCACCGTCGATGGAATCCATGGGAGGATATCTCGTGCTTTGGGCGTAGGACGTCTAAACGGGCACCACCCGGGATCCCGTGTGAGCCGTGCATGCTGTCGGGTGGCGCCGCAGCGCGCCGTCCAGTGTGTCAAGGCTCGGCCCAGTTGGAGGGATGTGATCTCGCAGCGCGTGGAGTTGTGGAGGTACTCGAGCCTCGCACGCCGGCGGCGCCTTGCTCGGCGCGCTGACATCGCTCGGCCGCGGGATAATCAAGTCGCGGTAAGCCGCCGCGGGACCCAGCACTCCGTGATAGGTGTCCTTGTGGTACACCCACACGGCTCCCGACACGGCGGCGATGTCGTTCTGAGACGCAGCGCCGAACATGAGTCAGTCGGCGTCCATTGCGATCGCGCCACCGAGCTCCTCGCCGGGAGCGAGGTTGGAGGGCAGCAGCTTGGCGATCTGATCCTGGGCCGAAGCGGGCCCGGTCCATGCTGCGATCAGCAGCGCCAGAACAGCCAAGCGAGAAGGAACCGGATCCATGCGAACCTCCACGGGAAGGGGAGAGCTCGGGACGGGGGATGAACGACCACAGGGAGGCTATCACTTCTGTCATGGACCGCAAGCAAAGTTCTCGCTGTGATCGTGTTGCCCGCTCAGGGCCAGGTCGGATGCATCATCATCGGGCTGTTGGGACGCCGCGACCGATGGTGGCATCATCTCCTGCGAGCGGCAATCGAAAACTGAGGGCGTAGGACATCCAAGCGCATGACCCGCGGAAGCCCGGGCGATCATCCAACCCCTCCGCCCCGAT
>JBBRRL010000373.1:0-3393 GCA_038200775.1 Nitrospirales bacterium | reverse complement strand
CGGCAGCAGCGGCAACGAAGACTGGTACCTGACCGACAAGCTCGGATCGGTGCGCGACCTCGACAACAGCAGCGGCACCCTGATCGACCACATCGACTACACCGCCTTCGGCGTGCGTACGCAAACCTCGTCGTCCAACGGCGACCGCTACGGCTTCACCGGAAGAGAGCACGAAGACGAATGGGGCGGCATCGACTACCGCGCCCGCCACATGCTCGACGGCCGCTGGATGCAAGAAGACCCAAGCGGATTTAGCGCCGGCGACCCGAACCTGCGAAGGTATGTCGGGAACGGCCCGACGAATGCGACGGATCCGACGGGACTTGATGACGTTCCTTGGTACGTTTGGGTTATTCGGCTTAACGGCCCTGGTGCTTGGATAGCGGAGAGCGGAGTGAATGGAGCTGTGGGAATCGGTGGGTGGATATCAAATAGAGGCGAAGTGGCAAGAGGAGAAAGGATCGACGCCGAAAGAGCCGAAAGGCAACATCGCGGAAGGGATTGGGTTGTCCAAGATACAGATCCAAGAAACCCCAACACAAGGAATTCGAACGGACTGACCAGCGCAGGTAGCTACCGCAATGGCACTTTTGATCCCGCATTCAATTCTCGCAGGCAAGTAGCCGGCGGCGACGCGGCCATGATGGCGGGTATAGGAGTCACATGGGCGGGATCTGGCGGAGTTTTTGTTGGTACAAGCCGGTTCGTGTTCAACATGAATAGCGGCCGCTGGATGAATGCGACCCCAGGTCGAACACCTACGGTTGCTACAGCCACAGAGGCCGAGGCAGCGCAGAGAGCCGCAACAGCGGCAGCCGGACCGGGAAGCCGCGGTGTTTGGGAACTTGGACCAGCATTGCGGGGCTACGCGATTGAGCAACGGCTCGGAGGGAATCTGCCACACGGATTCCAAACTATTGACCGATTTGAAAGAGGCGTGGCGACAAGCATACGAAGCGTTGATTTGGCAACACCACACTACCAATCATTACAGAATCTTAGGACGCGTGTTCAAGACTGTATTGACGCTGTTGCGGCATTTGACGGAGGTCGTCGGGCGGGGCGAATTATTCAGCCTGGCGAGACGACGACATGGATGTTGGATCTGGCGATTCCACCCCGTGCCACCGCCGCCCAGCAACAAGTCCTGCGGGAAGCCGTGGAATATGGTGCGCAGCGCGGGGTGACGGTAAATATCATAGAAATCCCATTCTGAGGTACCGCATATGAAGTACGTTAGTGTCTACTCCCGTAATGCTTCGCTTTTTATTCTCCCCGCGTCTCGAACAGACGCGGGGATTTGGATCGAAACAGATCCGGTTACAAAGCTCCCTGAGGACGGCTCCCCAAAGGAAAAAGGAGACGCTGTCTTGGCTGCTTTCGATGGATCAAAGCAGGGGCTTACTAGCCCTGTCGATCCCAATGCGCCAACCTCGTCTTTGTTGAAGGTAGCTGGAGTCAAGTCTTGGTCAGCCTTTGAGAATAGTGCCCGGGTACTAAGCGTTAAACTTGACGCGAATGAGTTACGGCTTAGTCCTTGGCGAACCTGCAAGGATCACGGTTTTGCGCCAATTAAAAATGATGACACCATACTCGAAGCCAGTGCTTCAGCAGAGAGAATTGGGCTTGCTCTTGAAGATGCAATGAAGCGCTGTCGGTTTTGAAGAAGAAAAGACTGCCATGTAGGAATTGGGTTTTTCTCAAGGGAAGACGGGAACGGGGACGGGAACGGGGAGACGGGAACGGGGACATTGTGAATTGTTTTAGGACGGGAACGGGGACATTGTGAATTGTTTTAGGAAATCAATTTACGACGGGAACGGGGACATTGTACGACGGGAACGGGGACATTGTGAATTGTTTTAGGAAATCAATTTACGATGTCCCCGTTTCTTTTCGTACGATGTCCCCGTTTCTTTTCGTTTCTTTTTCCCCGTTTCTTTTTCCGCTCGACGGAAAGAGGGCCGGGTGTCCGGAACCGTTTTCCTCGTCATGATGCCGTGGGCAACCGGCTCAATGGCGCCTATGCTCTGACGTATGCGCCAATCGCCGCGTCACCAGCGTAGGCTTACCGACCCCTCAATACCAGTCACGCATAAGATATTGTTGGTGCAAATGGCTTGGCCAAGTCCACGGGACTGTGAGATCGGGTCGATGCTCAACCGGCTGTACCGTGCCGCGCCACGCGACGCCCATGATCTGCATGGTTTGATAGAGCATGGTCTGCCAACCCTGGCTTCGGAGATATTCCCATCCGCGGGCCACGTCAGGAGAAGCGAGATCGTGAAAGAGAATCATCGCATCCTCTGCGGCGAACGGCACGCACGCCTCCACATCGCGAAGCGGGAACCGAAACGGGGTCATTGTGAGTTGTTGTCGCTCAAGCCAGCACCGAGGAGAAAACCCATGAACTTGCTTCTTCAATCTCGCTTCGCCCTGCAGGACCAAACCATGGAAGAGTTCGACCACTCTCCCCCCGGCGAGCCGCTGTATCGGTCAGGGCGAGCGCGTCAAATCCGCCTCAATTATTGCGAAACCCTTGACTTGATCAAGTGTACACGCCTTACAATTCTCCGGAATATCGCCCGCTTATCCGGAGGAACGCATGGCTGCTACTACTACCGTGGGTTCTATCAAGAAGTACTTTCGCCGCCTGAAAGATCCGCGTGTTGTTGGTCGTTCGCAGCATTCGCTGGTGGACATTATTGTGCTGGCAATCTGCGGTGTCATCGCTGACTGTGATGACTGGCCGGAAATAGTCCTCTTTGCCCGGAAACGTCTGACGTGGTTTCAGCGGTTCTTGAAACTGCCCAACGGCGTGCCTTCGCATGACACCTTCGAGCGGGTGTTTGCCAAATTGGAGCCGCGTGCCTTTCAATGTTGTTGCCTGGCATGGCTGCGAGCAGTCGCCGATCTCTTGGGCATGGGCCACATAGCCATCGACGGCAAGACGCTGTGCGGTTCGGCGGGGTCGAAGTGGGGTCCATTGCATGTGGTCAGTGCCTGGGCGACGCAGGCCAACCTGACCTTGGGCCAGGTTGCCGTGGATGGCAAGAACAATGAAATCACGGCCATCCCCGTGCTTTTGGAGTTGTTGAGCCTCAAGGGAGCGCTGGTGACTATCGACGCCATGGGTTGTCAAAAAGAAATCGCCAAGAAAATCGTCGCTGGCGGCGGAGACTATGCCCTGATCGTGAAAGGTAACCAGGAGCATCTGCTGGCGGATGTTCAAGATACCATAGAGCGAGCGCTGACCCAGGGCAAACGCATCAAACTCAGCCACGGCGCAGCGATCAATTGAACTATTCTCGTCGGCCGTGGCTTTTCTGCGGTTATCTCGATGCGTAGAATGCCGCCCTTTCAGAAACGGAGGTTGATACGTCCCCGTTTTTG
>JBBRRL010000372.1:0-3394 GCA_038200775.1 Nitrospirales bacterium | reverse complement strand
GGCCTCGACGATGCCCTTGACGTCACTGTTGCCGAGCTTTGCCTTGGTCTGTCCTTCAAACTGCGGCTGCCGCAGCTTGATGCTGATCACAGCGGTGATGCCCTCCCGGACATCTTCGCCGGTGAGTGACTCGGTTTCCTTCTTTAGAAGGTCGTTGGCGTTCGCGTAATTATTAATGGTGCGCGTCAGTGCCGCCTTGAAGCCGACCAGGTGAGTGCCGCCTTCCCGCGTGTTGATGTTGTTCGCAAACGAGAAAATGTTCTCGGCGTAGCCGTCGTTGTATTGAAGCGCCACCTCCAGGATCATCTCGGACTTCTGAACCGACATGAAAATCGGTTTGTGGATCGGGGTCTTGGCCTCGTTCAGGTGTTCCACGAAAGAGACGATTCCGCCCTTATAGCGAAAAATCTCCTCTTTTTCGCGTCGCTCATCGGTGAGCGTGATGGCGAGGCCTTTGTTAAGAAAGGCCAGCTCGCGCAGGCGCTGCGCCAGCACATCGAAACTGAAGTCGAGGCTCTCGAAGATCTGGCCATCCGGCTTGAAGGTGACCTTCGTGCCGCGCTTCTTGGTCTTTCCCGTCACCTTCAAAGGAGCAACGGCCTTGCCGTGTTCGTACCGCTGCTCGAAGATCTGGCCATCCTGCCAGATTTCAAGCTCCAGCCATTCTGAGAGAGCATTGACGACGGAAATGCCGACTCCGTGCAGTCCGCCGGACACGGTGTACGCCCCCTGCTCGAATTTCCCTCCCGCGTGGAGGACCGTCAGTGCGACCTCCGCGGCTGACTTCTTCTGAGTCGGATGCATACCCGTTGGAATGCCGCGTCCATTGTCGACGACGGTGACGCTGCCGTCGAGATGGATCGTCGTCTCGATCGCTTCACCGTACCCTGCCATGTGCTCGTCGACACTGTTGTCGACCACCTCATAGACCAGGTGATGCAGGCCGTCCACGCCGGTGCTGCCGATATACATCGCCGGACGTTTTCGGACGGCGTCGAGGCCCTCGAGAACCCGGATCTGCTCGGCGCCGTACGTATTGGGCGGCCCCGACGCTGGGGTGTCTCCTTCGGGCTTGGGCTCCTTTGTCGCCATAGGCTAGGCTCTCCTGGTTGTCGCTACACTTTCATCGGCATGACAACGCACAGGAATCCCGGATCTCCTTCGGGTTTCAACACGCACGGGCTCAATGCGGTCTTCATTTCCAAATGCACGGTCTCACTCTCCATTGCGGACAAGGCGTCCAAGAGATATCGGGCGTTAAAGCCCGTGGTCAGGCTCTCTCCACGGTACTGCACCGGCAGTTCCTCGGTCGCCTCGCCGAGGTCCGGGTTGCTCGTATAGAGCGTGAGCAGGCCTGAGTCGAGGGTGATGCGCACGGCGTTCGTCTTATCCCGGGACAGGACAGCCACCCGCCGCAGCGCCGCTTCCAGCGCGGTCCGGTCGACCGTCGCCTTTTTCGAATTGTCTTTCGGGATCACCTGCTGATAGTTGGGATACGTCCCTTCCATCACCCGCGAGGTCAGAAAGACGCCGCTCTTTTGGAACGTCACCAGGTTCTTGGTAAAACCCAGCAGCGGTTCTCCGGCCTCCTCCTCCAAGAGGCGACGCATTTCCTGCGCGGCTTTTCGCGGGACGATCGCGCGGATCTCCTTCGGGGCTTCCCCGCCGGCATCCTGCGCCACCTCGCTCTCGGCGACGGCCAAACGATGACCGTCGGTGCCGACCAAACGCATCGTCACCTTCTTGTCACTCCAGAGCAGCGTGATCAGCAGGCCATTCAGAATATACCGGGCATCATTGTCGCCGACCGCAAATAGGGTCTTTCGGATGAGGCCGGCGAGGCCGCTGCCCGAGATCGCCACGCGGCCGTCGCGCTCAACGGTCGGCAGCGCAGGAAAGTCTGCGGCAGGGAGCCCCACGATTTTGAATTGAATCTTGCCCGCGTGGATCTGCACCCAGTTGTTTTCCTGGGTGGCCAAGGTGATCTCGCTGTCAGGCATCTCCCGCAGGATCTCGAAGAGCTTGCGGGCCGAGACCGACACGCTGCCCGGCTCCATGACCTCCGCCTTATAATGCCCGCGGATTCCGATTTCGAGGTCCGTCGCGACAAGCTCGACCCCTTCCTGTTTCGTTTCCAGCAGAATGTTCGAGAGCGCCGGCATCGTATTGCGTTTTTCGACGACCCCCTGAACGCGCTGGAGGCCCGTCAATAATTCATCTCTGGCAATCCTGATTTTCATGACCCTTCTCCCTGTCCGCTTACTCCCCGACGATTTGGCGCTTCAGGTCCTCCAGTGTGCGCTGCAGCCCAGGATTATTTTCCTTGGCTTTTTCAATCTGTCGGCATGCATGCATGATGGTCGTGTGGTCTTTTCCGCCGAAGTGCCGTGCAATTTCCGGATATGACTGTTGCGTGATGTCCCTCGCCAGGTACATCGCCACCTGCCGCGGGTACACGAGCGCCTTGGTGCGACGCTTCGATTTCATCTCAGACACCTTGATGTGGAATTTCGTTGCAACGATCTCCTGCACGGCCTCCAACGTGATGACACGCTTCGCGTCGTTGACCAGTTCCTTGAGGACATTTTTGGCCATCTCAAGCGTGATGGTCTGGCCGGTCAGAGTCGCATAGGCCCCGAGGCGGATCAAAGAGCCTTCCAGTTCGCGAATGTTAGCTTTGACATGGCTCGCCACGAACACAGATACATCGTCAGGCAGGTTGATGCCTTCCCGCTCCGACTTGTCCCTGAGAATCGCGATGCGGGCCTCCAGGGGGTACGGCTGTATATCCGCCACGAGCCCCCAGTCCAGGCGCGACCGAAGGCGCTCTTCCATATCGGCAATGTCTTTCGGGTAGCGATCACTGGAGAGCACAATCTGCTTTTGGGCCTCGTACAGACTGTTAAATGTATGAAAGAATTCTTCCTGGGTCGCCTGTTTTCCCGCAATGAACTGGATGTCGTCGACGAGCAGCATATCGATGTTCCGGTAGCGCCTCCGGACATCAATCATTTTGTCATACCGGATGCCGTTGATGACCTCGTTGGTAAACTGCTCAGAGGTCACATAGGCAATCCTTAAATCAGCACGACCCATGACAAAATTCCCGATGGCATGCATCAGATGGGTCTTTCCCAGACCCACGCCGCCATAGATCAGCAGCGGGTTGTAAGACGTTCCAGGTGATTCGGACACCTTCAAACTCGCCGCGCGAGCCAGTTGGTTATTCGAGGCGGCAACAAAGGTCGAAAACGTATAGCGGCTATCAATGTGCGCAGTCCGTTTTGCCTTTATGGTCGGAGTTTGAACGACTCGATCCGGCTCCTTCAGGATGACTGATTTAGCGGGAACTTCCGACAACGCATAATTGACCCGTAACGCCGAACGCCCCATT
>JBBRRL010000371.1:0-3408 GCA_038200775.1 Nitrospirales bacterium | reverse complement strand
TTGAGCGCGAAGTTGAGGATATCGGCATCGGACGGGCCACCGCTGCCGCCACCGCTCCCGCCGCAGCCCGGAAGCACGGCGCCCGCTGCGAGAAGGATCGAGCCGACGGCCGCCTTATGCAGAATATCGCGCCGAGAAACACTCCGTTCCGTCTGAGGCTCGTCTAGTTCAATACCACGCAGTTTCATAAATACTCTCCTGTTCCTGCGTTTAGCGCAGTAGCCAAATCATCCATAAATGGCGCAAGAACCGACAGTCGCACTTTGGACTGCCATAGCAGCGCCTCGCGCCCCGCACAAGGTGCCCCTTGTACGTAATTCAACGGACATGTAAGCTAGGCGCACTTCTCCTGCAAGAGCCGGTAACAACGAAGATAAATCAGCGGTCCTTCCCGTTGGGGCGCGGTCTCGCGCAGGATGACGTTTCGCCCCGACGGGCCGATAACGCAAAGAACGCCGGGGCGAAGGACGCAGAAGTCATGGGGCCAAACACCGGTCATCCTTTTGCGATCTCCGCGCCTTTGCGTGAAACCAGGCCACCCAACACACAACAAAGCCGAGGCATGTGGAACGAATCGCGAAGCCCGATGTTTTGGTACTTCTAAGGCTGGGAAACTCAGCCAGATTCCTGTCAGTCGGATAACGGTCATGCACGAAATCGAGAAGCTGTCTCAGCAGCAAGAAAAAATAATGCGTCTTGCCGCAGACGGCCTCGCAGACAAGGAGATAGCGCATGCGACGGGGCTTGCAACCGGAACCCTCCGGACCTATTGGGACCGGATGCGCAAGAAAACGGATTCACGTAGTAGGTCGGAGATCATCGCCAAGGTGATGCGCGAGCAGTACGACACGTTGCGAAGTGAATACGATCTTCAACGCGTACTCCTGAAAAGTTTGCCTTTCGGCGTCTGGACGGTTACGCCGAATGGCCAATTCGAGTTTTGGAACGACTGGTTTACCGAATATGGCGGCATGCGCAGCTCAGAAATCGCCAAACACGGCTGCCGAGCGCTCATGCTGCCCGAAGATCTCGTCGCGAGCGGGATTCGGTGGAACAAGGCTCGAGAATCAGGAGAGGCCTATTCGTCCTTGGTCCGCTTGATCCGCGCTAATGACCAAACGGCTTACTGGCATGAGCTGCGGCTATATCCGTTGAAGACGCCGGCCGGAGATATTGAGTATTGGTGCGGCAGCGCCCACGCGATTGCGCCCGCATATCCGGCCTAATCCTTCCAAGCGGGCTATCCCGCGTTGCCTACGCGTCGCCTCTTGGCGTCCGCATACAACTTGTCATCCTGTAAGTGAGCTTGCGAACTGAAAGGATCTATCCGTAGTCGGCCGAGGCAAACAATCAAGGGGCCAAGGGTAGGGCTCCTTTCACTCGCGCTTTTCCTCGCGCAGTTTCAGGATGACGACTCACAAATTGTCATCCTGGAAGTGAGCCTGCGAACTGAAAGGATCTATCCGTAGTCGCTCGAGGCAAACAAACAGGGGTCCCAGTGTCGGATCCTTTCACTCGCGCTCGTGCCGCACGACAGTTCCGGATGATTAGTCTGCCTCTCATGTCGGATTTTTGACGGTCATGCAGATTCCCATCAGCATTTAGTGCGCGAACAACGCGCAATACAGCCATGTCGCACATTCGTTAGGAGGTCTACATAAACTAATGTTTGATGAAATTACCACTGGGCTCGACACAGATAACGTGTCTCGCCGAAGGCTTTGCACTGTGCTGGGCGGCACTGTCGCCGCGTTGGCCGCGACGTCCATGATGCCCGCCTCGGCGGCCGGATTTTTGTCCAAGGACGCAGCAAAGCCTGTTGCGCTGGATATCTTGCCCAACGATCAGGACATTCTCATTTTCGCGCTCAATCTTGAATATCTCGAGGCCGAGTTCTACTCGGTTGTTACGACCGGCAAGTATCTCGACTGGCGGGACACCGTCGGTATGAACGACGAGAAAGGGCGCGACACGCGTGGTGGCAAGAAAGTTGATTTTTCGACGCCGGCTCTCGCGGACTTGGCGCACGAACTCGCTAATGATGAGCTGAACCACGTGCGCTTTCTGCGAGGCGCGTTGGAAGATAAGGTGATCTCAAAGCCTGAGATCAATCTCGACGCGCTCGGAATTGGCTTTGCCAGCGAGCAGGAGTTCCTTACGCTCGCCCGCGCCTTCGAAGACGTTGGAGCCAGCGCGTACCGCGGTGCCGCTGCTCTGATTAACAGCCAGTTCATTCGGGACGCGGCTGCCGGCATCCTCACAACCGAAGCGTATCATGGCGGATGCTTGCGCGCTCATGTCATCGCCGGCGGGTTTGAAGTGCCGAGACTGGACCGTCACGACCAACCCCCAACCATGATGAACTTCTTCCCCACTGATAAGAACGGACTCGCGGTTGGACGCCTGCCGATGGACGTGAGCAGGATCGTCAGAGGCCCCAATCCCGATGGCGGTGCCTTCTTCCCCAAGGGTCTCACCGGGAAGATCGGCCGATTGAAATAAACACTTATGGGTGCATTTCAACCAACACACGTCATCATCATTCTCGCGGTCGTGCTGCTGCTCTTCGGCGGCAGCAAGATCCCCGAGATGATGAAGGGCATCGGCAAGGGAATGGGAGAGCTTAAGAAGGGACTCGAGGAAGGCAAGCGAGAACTGGCGGAAGCCACCGAATCTCCATCCGTTCCGGAACCCTTGCGGCCCGCCTCGTAGCCCGACACTAACCGTGCTCCGCCATCTTGGCGGAGAGTGTCATCTGCTTCCAGCCGGTCATCCGGTAGGGTGCCGGAGGCACTCTCCGGCTTGAAGCCGGAGCCACTTTGTGATGACGATATGCGTCGTCAAAGCTTGTGCTCGCGACTACCGGCGCGCTCCGCCACGCGAATGCCTTGAGGAAATGAAATCACTGATGCCACTGAGATCGCAGAAGTGGATTCAACACTTATGCGCTCATCTGCGCCTTCTGTGGTTCAAGCCAGTTAATGAACGCCGCTAGCTCGGCCTTGGAGAGGAGGCACCCTGGCAGTTTTCCACTGAGGAAGTGTCGCCATTCGACTCCGGACCGTGCTACGTTAAGGGTATGAGCGAACGGCGATCCGCCTGGGAGCGGGATGGCTTTGTGATCGTGCCCGGCGTCTTTACCGCTGAGGAAGTCGCGAGAATGCGCGAGCACTTCATGGAGTGGAACGCGTCCGATCGCAAAGAGGACTTCGACAAGGTCGATCTGACGGGAGCCGATCCGCTCGCCCAGTATCCGCGCATTATCCATCCCCATCGACGGGACCCGGTGAGCTTGGATTTTCTACTCGATCGCCGTCTGCAGACGGTGCTCATCGAGCTGTTGGGAGAAGAGCCCCATGCGGCGCAAACGATGTTCTATTTCAAGCCTCCGGGCGCCCGCGGACAGGC
>JBBRRL010000370.1:0-3417 GCA_038200775.1 Nitrospirales bacterium | reverse complement strand
CGAATGCCCCGACAATGGTGATTATTCTTAGCGCGAGTTGGTTCAATGTTCCTCCTGAAAATGCTTTGTGTCTCACTGTTGGTGGTGCGTGAACGGAAGATGAGTACTCGTATCGAGCCGTCCCCAAACCCTCAGTACTAACTATACGTTCATGCGAGGAAGATTGGATGCCGGGTTTAGGAAGGATGGCGCTGTGACTGTGCCAATCCGCGCATTATCACGGCAAGGTTCATGGATTCGTGTGTGACCCGGGGGTAGTGTCAAGAACTTTGTGTAAACGCGCTTCACTTATCATGGAAGGTTTTGACTTCAAGCGGCTCGGGCCTGCTCGATGCCGCTCGTACTTTCGGCGTGCGGCTTCGCAAACGCTGGGAATCTTGGCGCGTCCGTCAAGAGCAGAGGCTCAGGCAATTGAAATCAGAACTAGAACGAAGCGCCTTTCCGCCTGCTACGAGAACGTGCCAAATGTGTGGGGAACTGTGGTTTGCGACGAAGGACTTCTTCTATATAACCCGCAAATCTACCAGAAATGGGGCAGGAACAAGCATGTCCCACACGTGCTGCTTGTGCAGTCGGTACGACGGCGTAGAGCAAACCGCCCCGAGCATGGCGGCTGGCAAGGCGCAGCAGCCTGAGGGGCATTGCTCTCCATCCCGGGGGCGGATCCATGCGGGTATATGGGAATGAAACGCGAATAATTAAGAGCGGCCACACGGTATTGTGGGGAAATCGTCCGGAAATGCGCGTACGAAGCGGTTGGCGCCGGTATCGTCGAGAAAGAACGGATCGTCCGCAGCCCCGCCGTAGAACCGGGCGTTACTCTCGAGATCTGTCGTAACTACCGGTTGAGGCGGAACGGCCGGGTAGGGTTCCTGGTTAGCGATCGTAGTCGGAGCTGTAAACGTACGTCCCCCAGGCAATTTTATCGTGGCGGTCTGGGACGTTAACCGGCCGATCCCCTTCGAATACGTTACATCGACGAATGTGTCGGGCTTGGCATCGCCCGTGTTCTCGATCTCGAACCGGTAGCGGATATTGGGATCGAAAATGACCATGCCAAAGTGTTCGCCGGAGACGACGAATCCTTGCGTGCTCATCATCAGAACCACTTGAGAATTGTCATTCGGGTCGAGGAACGCATACAGGTCGGCGAGATCGGAGCCGCGATCCTGAGCAACGGTCGGTGAATCGATGTGATCCGACGCTTTAACGCGCTCCGTGGGAATTGTGTGGATGGCAACCGCCTGTGATGGCGAGCGGGATTAGGAAGAGCAGCTTGGTTTTCGGATAAATATTTAATTCTCCTGGTATACGTTGTAAAATCGGTTATCAGCCTCTGCATAGCTGCAGTGTCCTCAAAATATCCTGCTGCCGTCTCTTTGGGACTATGATCGGGAGTCGAACATCGCATTACCCCTTATCCTTCAGACATGGGCTTTCCTATCAGGTATGGCTAACAACGCTTCCCCGGCCGTCCAGATAGCCGCGCCAAGGAGGACCACGTCTTTCGCCAGGAATTGACCGGGCGCGCCAGAGAGCGATGGGAATCCGTAACCCGGTTGCCAGACACCAGGTGTGGTCAACAGGAAGCTCAGCGTGATAAGGAACATTACAATTGCCCCCAAGCTGCCCAACGCCGAAGCTTTCGGCGAAAACGACCGGGTCGCAATCAATAAGGCCAGCGCGATTTCTACTGTCCCCAAAGCTCGTGAAAAATTCCGGACGTCGAGAATTTGATAGGCCCACGAAAGAAGCGGACTGTTGGAAGCATACTCATAAACGCCTTTAGCCTCATAGGCCGTAAACTTCAGGCACCCGACCCAAAAGATCACGAGGACGAGTCCATAACGAAGGACGTTCTCACCGAGGTTTTCCAGAGATCGCGATGACGAATTCACACTAACCGTAGTCATTGCGCGGGGGCTAACACGCACGCGGGGCTGTTTGACCCGTGATTAAATCTGCCAAATCCATTCTTAATAAGTTCGTCATTTTGCGACTGAAGTTCCGGACCCGTTTTAAGCAGTTCCCGACCAGCGTATGTTTTCATTCAGTTTCGGCCTCATCTCACCCGGCGTCCGTCACGTGCGCCACAATATCCAGCATGCCGCCTTCCATTCGAGGAGCGCCTTATTGAAGTTAGCGGGCTAACGTTGGCGGAACGGCAATAAATGGAGTTGTCAGTGGGGTGTTTCTTTGACTCGCCGGGATCGCCTCTATTCAGGTAGTCTCAAATTGCAAGAAGGGCCTGAGATGAGTAAAAAATATAAACCCGCGTTGCCCGACCATCGCGATTGCCTGGGTCTTTCAGAGGCGGTACGCGCGCATCCCTCGTTTCAGGAGATCGGGCTTGAGCTCCGGTACCGCAAGGGCGCCTACATCTGGCGTCCGGAGGATGCGGCTGACAGTCTGTACTGGCTACAACAGGGCCAAGTCGCGGAACTCCGCGGGCCGTCAGTAGCGAAGAGGATCATCACACGGGTTGTAATTCCGGGCGAGCCTTTCGGCCACCTGTGCTTCTGCGCCCCGAAAGGCGGAATTCGCGGGACAAGCGCCCGCGTGATTGCGGACGCCGTTGTCCTGGAAGTGAAGTTTGCCGGCGTTATCTCGACGATCCAGGCCTCTGAAAAGCTGCTCACAGAGATGCTCTTTCAATTCTGCAGATGGCTTACCGAGACCGAGCGGCGGCTGGAGATTCTTACATATCGCAGCGCAAAGGACCGTCTCGGTCATCTGCTCCTCGATCTTGGCCAGGCCCGGGGAGCGCCCGTCACTGTAGCGGATGATGTCGCCATTCCGATCACCCACGATCAGTTGGCCCAGATGGCGGCGATGACCCGATCACATGTCACCGTCACAATGGTGTCGTTCCGCAAAGCCGGTCTCCTGCACTACGGCCGTGGCCAACCGCTGATCATTCATCTGAGCCCCCTCAGAAAATATCTCGAGGAGAGTTTATGAATTCCTCACATGCGACGGCGCTTCGACGCTATGGTGCTTTAATGCCAGCACCATGCTTAAGGTTAACGGAAAAATTCCAAGTTCAAGATGTCCGTTTGTACATATTCCCCATTAGGCGCGGTTCTTGCCATCGAGGTATCAGCGACACGACCGGTGTCATGATGGTAGCCACGCCGCATCAACCCAGCTAGACCTGCCGGGCAGCGCAGAGCCTACGGCATTGTTGACGCCGTCAAGTTTCGCGGGACATTTCGGAAACGTCAAGCGGCGCGGCGAGATGAAGGACCCAAGGGGCTTCTTTTTTTCCAACGTCCCGCACTCGATTAGTGCGGCTGTCAGGCCCCTGGATTGTCCGCCCCACTTCCGGTGAGAAAGTGAAATATCGGAATTGTTGCGCCGTGTCATTCTCGCCTTGATTCGGGACGTTATTAGCAGAATTCCTAAAATTCCAGCCTT
>JBBRRL010000369.1:0-3421 GCA_038200775.1 Nitrospirales bacterium | reverse complement strand
CCTTCCACCACTCCTCCGACACCTGAAACACAGCAAACGTGCCGTAGACGCCGGGCTCCGAAAGAAGCTTCTCCCGCTCAACCTGGGCGGCGGCCGGCTGCGCCAGCACTGCAATGAGAACCATGCCTGCTACCAGAGTGTTGGCATACTTCATGTGTCCCCTCCCTGTTATAATCCAACCGCTCCTATCTCAGGCCATAGCCATGAGATAGCCATTCCTATGCAAAACCCGATACCGGCGGCAAGTGAGCCCAGAAAGACGACCTCGAGACCGCTTTTTACCCACGGTTGCTTAGTGAGCGCCGTCTTCGCGACCCCGACCAGAAACAGCGCGACGAGTGAGACCATCACTGCCATTTTGAGGGCCGCTAACGGTTGCTGCATAAATATATAGGGCAGCAAAGGCGGAATACCACCCATCGTGAACGCTGCCATCATCAGCAGGCCAATCGTAGCGGGGTTGACGGTCTCTTCAAGAATACCGAGCTCCTCGCGCATCATCGTATGTATCCAGAGGTCCTTATTCGAGGTGATACGCCGCACGATCATTTCCACCTCGTCAGGCTGAAAACCCATACGTGTATAAATGTCCCGGATTTCCTTCCGCTCATCCTCCGGGACTTCTTCGATCTCACGCCGCTCGCGCGCCTTCTCGCTTTCGAAGAACTCCCGTTGGGACTTGGCCGCAAGGTAGGCGCCGATTCCCATGGCCAGAACCCCTGCCACAACCGAGGCAATACCCGCGAGCATGACCAGTCGCGTCTGCATCAAGGATCCCGTCGCCCCAGCGACGAAGCCGATCGTCGAGACCAGGCCGTCGTTTATCCCGAACATCACCTCACGGATAAACCGGCCTTGCGGGGTATGCCAGTCTTCGGAGTGGAATGGAGGTCGAAAACGCCGGGCCTTTGGCACGGCTAGGGTTGGGGATGCCGTTGGAAGAAGGACAAGGTTCGCTTACACGCGTCTTTTGCGTTGAGCCCCCCCCCTTCCCGAGGGACGATAATGCCGGGGCACAATTCCTTTCCGAATGGCTGCGCCATGTACTCGGTGAGCATCACGCCGTCGTCCGAAAAAGAGATTAGGTCCGAGATTTCTTGGTCGGCTGCTGCCATGTTTTGATGTCCGCCGGCTGAATGATCGTGAATAGTGGAAGGATCTAAGGTTTGGGAATGATAAATGAGAAGCCTACCCCCCCGCAACCGTCATTTCATTGATCTTCACGGTCGGACTTGCGACTCTTCCACGGAAGACCAGATCATTGCCGATCATCTCCACTCCCAAGAACATGTCTTTGAGGTTGCCTGCGATCGTGATTTCCTCAACGGGATACGCCAACTCACCATTTTCGATCCAGAACCCCACCGCGCCGCGCGAATAGTCCCCCGTCACCATATTGATCCCAAAGCCGATTAGCTCCGTCACATAGAGCCCGCGCTTGACTGATCCGATAATCTGCTCGGGGGTCACAGCGCCCGGCACGAGGTAAAAATTCGTCGCGCCCGCGGATGGCGCTTCCCCCACGCTTCTGGTCGCATTTCCCGTCGAGGAAAGCTTGAGCTTGCGGGCAGCATAGGTATCCAAGAGATAGGTCTTTAAGATTCCGTGCTCCACCACCACTGTTTTGCGGGTAGGAAGACCTTCCCCGTCAAACGGCTTCGAGCCCAAGCCTCCACTCATCCTGCCGTCATCCAGGATGGTGACGGACGGAGCGGCGATCTGTTCGCCCATCCGGCCAATCAGATACGAAGCGCCTTTATAGATTGCATACCCATTCACGGCGCTGCAGAGATTCCCCAAGAAACTCCCCGCCATTTCTGAATCAAAGACGATCGGAACGCGGCATGTCGACACCTTCCGTGCTCCGAGTCTGCGAACGGTACGCCGTCCTGCCTCGCGCCCAATGCTGTCAGGCGGATCCAAGAGCGACAGCTTGCGACCCACAGAGTACCAATAGTCCCGCTGCATCAGACCCTCTTCAATAGCAATGGGCGACACCGAGCACGAAAAGTTCGAGCTTTTAAAGTCCCCGTAGAAGCCATGGCTGTTCGCAAACACGGTCCGCCCGGTCACGTAGCCGAATTCCGCGCCCTCTGAATTTTTGAGCCGTGGGTCCACCGCTAAGGCCGCCTGCTCAGCCCGTGTGGCCCGGTCAATCATCTGATCCATCGAAATCGCGGTGGAGTCGTACAGATCCAGATCGGGAGGCGCTATTGCGAGGCTGTCGCGATCAGGAAGCCCGGCCTCGGGATCTTCGACGACCGCCTCAGCCAACGCACACGTGCTGGTGACCAGATCGTCTAACGCCGCCGTTGAAAAATCCGATGTTGAGCCCCCGGCGGAGCGCTGGCCAAAATAAACTCGAAGACCTAAGCGCTTCTCCTGGGCCTTCGACAACTTATCGACGGCAGAGAGGCGTATCTGCACTGACGCAGAATCACCTTCGACCGCGACGACATCGATTGCGGTAGCACCTTTTTTTTGGGCCCTCGTGATCACATCGTCGGTGAAATTCTTATCAAGGCGCATCATGCCACCTGCGTTCCGCCGACCGTGATCTCGTCGACCTTGATCGTCGGGAGGCCAACGCCCACCGGTACCGACTGCCCATCCTTTCCGCAGGTGCCGATGCCTTCGTCGAGCCGCATATCATTCCCTACCATGGAGACTTTCTTGAGAATCTCCGGGCCGCTGCCGATCAAGGTGGCCCCCTTTACGGGCCGGGTGACCTTGCCGTCCTCAATTAAATAGGCCTCGCTGGTCGAGAAGACGAACTTTCCGTTAGTAATGTCCACCTGGCCGCCGCCGAAGGACACCGCATACAGCCCGCGCTTTACTGACCGTACGATGTCGCCCGGATCGGATTCCCCCGGCAACATAAAGGTATTCGTCATGCGAGGCATGGGGATGCACTGGAAACTTTCCCGCCGGCCGTTCCCAGTGAGCGGAATGCCCATCAGTCGCGCGTTTAGCTTGTCCGTGATATAACCTCGCAGCATTCCATCCTCAATTAACACGGTCCGGCTCGTCGGCGTGCCTTCATCATCCACATTCAAGGAGCCGCGCCGAAATGCCAATGTGCCGTCATCCACGATCGTACAGAGATCCGACGCTACCCGCTGCCCCACGCGATCAGAAAATGCCGACGTCTTTTTACGATTGAAATCAGCCTCTAACCCGTGGCCGATTGCTTCGTGCAAGAGAATGCCGGGCCATCCGGCGCCCATCACAACGGTCATCGGTCCGGCCGGAGCCTCCCCCGCGCTAAGATTCAGGATGGCCTGGCGGGCGGCCTCCCTCGTGTACCGTTCCCACCGCCCTTCATCAAAAAAGAATCCGAACTCGGAGCGGCCACCACCACCATATGAGCCCATCTGCCGGAGGCCATTCTCCTCGGCGATACAGGTGATTTGCAGGCGGG
>JBBRRL010000368.1:0-3434 GCA_038200775.1 Nitrospirales bacterium | reverse complement strand
TGACCGAACAGGAAATACGCAAGCGGTTTCCAATCAGCGAACTGAAGTTCGACGATACCCAACTTCGCATCCTGGAGAGATTCACTCCGGTGACATTGTACAAGGACGGCGAGACACTCGTCGCGGTGGGGCACGAGATCAAAATTGCCACATCATCCGGTCGGGAGAAGTGGAAGTTCATTACTTTTCCAGTGGAGAGCGGCAACTCCTTGGGAAAGTCGGCCCGCGAGAGCTCATAGGAGAAGTGTCATTGCTTTCGGGGAGGGCCTCAGTCCTCAGCAAAGTCGCGAAAGGCGATGTGGCGGTGTTCGAAATTTCCCCGGACACTCTCCGGCGCCTGATCGATCAAGAGCCAAAGTTGGGAAACATTATTCTGGCAGCCTTGATCGCGCGCTCGCAGATCCTGCGCGATTTGAACCTTTCGCCGCTACAAGTCATTGGCTCGCGCTTTTCGGCCGACACCTTTCGCATTCATGACTTCTTCGCCAAGAACAGAGTCTTCTCCTCCTGGATCGACATCGAGAACGACCCGAACATGGAGGAGTTACTCAAACGTCTCAAAATCAGTGAGGGTGATACGCCGGTCGTCGCATTCGGAAATGAGTGGACACTGCGAAATCCGACGAACCGGGAGCTTGCGGAAAAGCTGGGCATCCTGAGAACTCTAAAAGAGGAAGTGTATGATCTGGCTATCGTGGGGGCGGGGCCTTCTGGATTGGCAGCGGCAGTGTACGGCGCCTCGGAAGGGCTGAGCACCGTGGTGCTGGAACGAAAAGCGCACGGCGGGCAAGCCGGCACCAGCTCGAATATTGAGAACTATCCCGGCTTTCCCATGGGGCTATCAGGAAGCGCGCTGGCGGGCCAGATGGTTTGCAGGCT
Source organism: Nitrospirales bacterium (assembly GCA_038200775.1). Taxonomy (GTDB): domain Bacteria; phylum Nitrospirota; class Nitrospiria; order Nitrospirales; family NS-4; genus NS-11. The sequence continues at coordinate 2,555 of JBBRRL010000368.1, read as the reverse complement.
CAGAAATTCGGCGCGCAGATCTCTACACCGTGCGAGGTCTGCAAACTGAAATTCGAGAATGGTTATCCGGTCCTCCATCTCGATAACGACAAGCGGGTTTCCGCCAAATGTCTTCTGATCGCAACCGGCGCGTCGTACTGTCGATTGGAAGTCGAGGGGGTCGAGCAATTCGAAGGGGTAGGCGTCTATTACGATGCAACGCCCATGGAGGCACAGATGTGCGACGGCGCGCTGGTGGTCGTCGTAGGCGCCGCCAATTCTGCCGGGCAGGCGACCGTATTCCTGGCCGAGCATGCGCGGAAAGTAATTTTACTGATACGTGGCGACGATCTGGAAAAGAACATGTCGCGGTATCAGTCGCGCCGCATCGAGCAGACCGAAAACATCGAAGTCTTGAAGAATACCGAAATCAGCGGCATGACGGGTAGAGGGCACCTCGAGGCCATTCAAATCAAGAACAATCGCACGGCGGAAACCCGCACGATCGAGACGCCTGCAGTCTTCACCCTTATTGGCACCGTCCCCCACACGGACTGGCTGCCTGACGGAATTGAGGTTGACGAAAAGGGCTTCATCAAGACCGGCTCTGCCGTGATGGACTCACCGCGGTGGACCGCGAAGCGCCATCCACACTATCTGGAGACCAGTCACATCGGGGTCTTCGCGGCCGGTGATGTGCGTGCCAGTTCGATGAAGCGCGTAGCCTCTGCCGTCGGCGAAGGCCCCATGGCGGTAGCCTTCGTGCCTCAGTATCTCGACAATCTATGAAGGAACAATAATGATCATATCGGTCATCAATCTCACGGAAGGATCACTCACCGATGCGCAGATTCAATCCGCGATTCGCGCCGTGAATCGTCAGGTTCGCGAGGACTTCGCCCCGTACTGGGGATTCGGTGGAGTGCTTCGACTTGAGGGCAAGACCGGCCGCGGACGAGGCGGCATCGATCCCGCTGACATGCGCGGAGACGCGATTCTCTACCTTCGCAACGAGGTGCGCGTCTCGGATACGGCCGGCTTTCACGACAAATGGTTCTACGGAATACCTTATTGCGTTGTCTACCGGGAACTTTCCGATCGGCTTAACGAGGCATGGACAGTCACGCTTTCCCACGAGACGCTCGAGCTGATCGGGGATGCCGAGGCGAATTTGCTGGTTCAGGGACCCCATCCAAAACACCCCTCGCGCAAGGTCTTTCACTGGTTTGAGATGTGCGACGCGGTACAGGATGAGAGCTATGTCATCGACGGCATCGGCGTCAGTAACTTCGTTTTACCGCTGTACTTCACAGCCAGTGCCGAACACGGCGGGCGAAATGATTTTCTCGGCACTCGCGCGGAAGGTCGAACATTGCGCTCCTTCAGCGTAAATCCCGGGGGCTACATCGGCTACTTCGACCCCAAAACGGGCACAGATCAAAACTATTCAACCCCGGGCGACAAAAGATCCGCGCTCCGGCTTGCCGTCAAACGTCGATTGAACATAGGCCGCGGCATGCTACGAAAGCGCCGTTCGCGGCGAAAAGGGGACAGGCTACTTTAAATAAAGTTGCCTGTCCCTTTGAGGGAGATCAAATGCTGAGCAATGAGAAAGAAATCGACCGTAAACAGATCGCCAAGGACTGGAAAGCGCGCGGCTTCAGCTGCGGTGTCTGGGTGGATCCGCCCGGCCAGGTATGGGAAGACTACGTGCACACATCTGATGAGTTACTCATGCTGATGGAGGGAGTCCTGGAACTCGAATTGCAGGGCAAAACCCTGCGCCCTGCAATAGGCGAAGAGATCTTCATTCCTGCCCACACCTCTCACACCGTCCGCAACATCGGCGGCACTACCGCAAAATGGCTCTACGGATATAACCTGGCCGCGCAACCCTGACGCCCATTGGGAACTGTTGGTCCCGGTGTCGCCATCAGCTCGCAGCAAGTTCGACTTCGTCTGTGAAAAGGGCCACGGCTGTGCGCCCGTCCCGCTCGACGACCCAAAGGTCGCTGGGCTTAAGCGGGGGACCAACGTTGCCCCAACAAGTAGACAAGCAGGTCCTAAAGTCGAGCAAGCCCAAAGTGCTCGCCCCGACGTCGCGGTGAAAAAGAATTCGTTAATACTTAGCGGCCAAATATTTGTTCCTGCGTGCGAGTATTTTTTGAAGATTGTCTTGTAGCACAGGTCGCATGGTTTCTATGAGCTCTTCCGTTACACGAGTCTGCTGTTTTTGAAAGAGCTGTTCAATAACCCTTGAGTGATTTTCTTCATCCGTTATTGAAACCGCACCAGGCACATGTTCAGACTGCCGGTTGACCTGCATCATTAGATGCAACATCTGATAGGAACCACTATTGTCTGGACGAAGAAATTCATAAACAATAATTCCGCTAGCGGGATCAATGATCCAGCCATTTTCTTTGAGTATCGATGCCAACACTTTTGGCATTCCCAGTTTGAAGAATAAATCAAAATTCTCATCACGTAATTTACGTACCTCTTCATGTCCAACTCTGGTCCCGAAGGCAGTGCGTAGATTTGGATTGCCAAGGATGTTTCTATCCAGGCATACC
>JBBRRL010000367.1:0-3445 GCA_038200775.1 Nitrospirales bacterium | reverse complement strand
GGGGGTGCGCAGTGAGTAAGCGCCGCGAGCATCGGGATCCCTCAATAAGACAGGCCTGCGCTAAATGTGTAGGTACATCAACTCAAGGGGATGAGCCTGATAAAGTCAGTATGAATAGAATGTTGATGAACGGTGAGTGCGGTTGCGCTGCTGGTTCGGCAAAGTAGCAGAGCTACGGATATTGAGCTTCAATCAGGCTGCGTAAGCCGCCGCGGGCCGTGAATTCGCCTGTGACACGTGCATTGACGGGATGGCAGGCGGCGACGAGGTCCTTCAAAATGCGGTTCACTGCATTTTCGTAGAAGATCCCAAGATTCCGGTACGAATGGATATACATCTTGAGGGATCTCAGTTCCACGCATTGCCTATCGGGGAGGTAGGTGATACGGATCGTACCAAAGTCAGGCAGTCCGGTTTTCGGACAGATCGCTGTGTATTCCGGTATCTCAATGGTAATTTGGTAATTCTTGAATTGGTTGGGCCAGGCTTCGATCTTCGGAAGCTTGGTATTGATGCCGCTTTGGGCGTGTTGGACAGTATAGGCGTCTGCAGAGTCGGCATGCATCATGCGTGAGGCAGAGCCGCGTTTTACGGGCCTGTCATCCATTCGAGCTTTCCCATCTTCTCCAAATCAAAATACATCATGACCCAGGGGCACATCATCTCAGGAAAGACCTCGCAATAACCGCCCTTACGCACACCCCCGCAGGGACCATGACTCATGAATTTAGGACACTCCGCCTTGTCGGAGCCGGGGATTGGAGGCCGGTTGTGAATACCACCCGGAGCGCCGGTTGGCGCTTCGGGAGAGTAACCAGGCACGCCCCTTTCCGCGGGGACGCTTTTGTCTGCCGGTGAAGGGAGTTCGCTCGATGAGGGATGCATGAGAGTTGGATGCACCTCGTTTTTTGAGATCATCGAAGGGAATCCATATAGCCTGCAATCGCGTCGAACTTAAGATCGGAAATCGCAATTTCCGGGGCATGCACCACCTCGTCCCCGTCCCATACCACGGTGGGACGGCTTTTGTGGGTGATCCCGGTGATGTTCTGCAGCAGGTGGTGGATGTTATCGTTGATCCGGATCGTGTTCGCCTTGATAGGTCTGGCTAACTTACCATTCTGAATTACGAATGAATCCCCCACGACTGTACAGGTGAAATCTCCGGCTCGCAATCCATTAATTGGGTAGGTATACCAGATCCTCCCAATGTATAGCCCATTTTCGACTTCACGGATGAGATCAGCCACATTCTTCTCATCCGGACCTTTGATGAACACATTTGTCGCCGCGATGGATGGGGGGACGTCGAATCGCCGGCCTCCGCCCGATGCGGATCGGAATCCATTGCGCGGAACGAGCGCGTCTTTTAACCGGTCCGGTGCAACACCGAGCTTCTCTTTGCCGTCGGGATCGCTTAAGAGCCGCTCTGTTTCGTAGAAGTTTGAAAGCACGCCCACCAGAACACCGTTTTTGATGAGATCGGTACGGCCTGTGGGGAGTCCTTCGCAGGTAATGCCTTTGCTACCGATATGCCCGGGAAGCGCACCGTGATCATACACGCTCACAATGTCCTTGGCGACCTGCCGGCCCACTTGCCCATGAAAAGCCGAACTTCTGTCGTAAATGGCGTCGGCGCTCAGACTGGGTAGCACCACATTATTGAATAGATCTGCGACGGGTTGGGCGCCCAAAATGACGCGGTATTCCCCGTCCTGGACCCGGACCCCGCTGACCGCGGCAATTGCATTCCTGGCAGCTTCGGCGCCGGCCTCTGCCCGGAATTTATTCAGGTGTGTTGAGCACGCGAAGCCCGTGCCTTTGGCATCTTCACGCTCGACCATGGCCGTGATGAACGAGGCGATCAACCCTGACTCATCAGTCTGAACTTTCGGCAGTTCTGAAGAACCGATGGCGATCCGTTCCTGCAAGATCGTGACGTCACCGCCGACGATCAAGCCGAGATCCTGAAGCTGCTGATTCGGAGACAGCAGAGCTCTAAGCGACGCGCTTTCGTCGAAGACTTGGAAGGCCTGCGAGAGGATCCGCCATCCGGCATGAACCAGATCAGCATCGGACACGGCCATGGTGGCAGGATCATGATAGGTCAGCAACGTGCGGCGTTCCGTCGTGGGACGTGGAAGCCTCGTAAAATGCGGGTCGTGTACCGCAATGCGGCGGGCTTTCTCGAGGGCCGCCTTTACACCTTCCAAGGAAAGATTGCCGGGTTCGCTGCCCATTCCTACGCGGTGACCTTTCAGATCCTCGAAAACCGCTCGGACGCTTAAGCCGCAGGACTCAATGGATTTCGGCTCTTCCACGCCATTGCAGGGGATATGGGAGACGTAGTTGAGGCGAGCCGTCAGCACCGCATTATCAGCGACAAAAAGCTCCGCCTCCTGAACATCTTTTTGCCGACGGAGGAACCGCAAACCCTCCTCGACGGTGTCTTTGAGTGTCTGAAGGCTGACCATGAGAAGGACCTTATTGAAGGCCGGTCAGGCGAGCGCGGCTTCGCATTGTGGGCCCGCCATTGCCGAGTCGTCGGGTCTGCATAGGCTGTCCCTTTCCACATGTGGGAATAGGATACAGGCGAAAATCCCGGCCGACGGCATCGACTTTCATCAAATAATCCTTGGTATCGGCCATAATTCCTCCCCCTCGATACAATTGGCCGATCTGACCTTTATTGATCTCATATACCTTTTGAGCTGAGATCCGGAAATTCTCACGGGATTCGGCGATTGACGGAATCCGATGTCCTACTAAGTAATACCCTTTGTCCACTTCCCGGATAATGTCTTGGGGACTCGAACGTCCCGGCGCGAATACCGTATTGGACATCCGAATCAAGGGTACAAAACCAGCGACCGTGGCCATATACGAACCGTTGGGAATCGTTCCCATGACTGATGCGGTCTGGCGGCTATTCATGAACCCCTTAAAGATACCCTTATCGATATGGACGACCTTGCGTCCGGGCGTGCCTTCATGATCGTACTTATAGTGTCCAAACCCCGGCAAAGATGGATCTGAATAGGCGGTCACGAGCGGCGAGGCGATCGGTTTACCAATCTGGGTGTCTTTCAAGGTTCTAAGCAGCCAGCTACGGCCCGCGTACGCGGTTTCCATTTTGAGGGCCCGGTCCAATTCTGCGGCATGGCCAATGATCTCATGAGATTTAAGCGTGTTGAAATGTGGATCCGTGACCACGACCACTTCCTTTTCCGAGCTGCGCACGGGGGGAGAGTTAGCCAGCTTGACCGCATCCCGTGCAAGGTTTGTCGAAAAGGTCAGGAGGTCGAGGTTACGGAGATGCTCCTCGACAATGCCCTCTATGACGACCTCCCATCCGCGTTGATGGCCGAAGGCGTCGTAGAGTTCTTGATCGCCGTTTTCGGTAATTGCGACAACGTACGATGACCCCTCCGTGAGTGCGAATGAT
>JBBRRL010000366.1:0-3480 GCA_038200775.1 Nitrospirales bacterium | reverse complement strand
CAGGGCGGTCCCTCCAAGATTGCCAGCGACCTGCTCAAATGCGACACCATCCGAAAGCGCACGGACCTTGCCAAAGATACCGCTCAACGGAAAGGGGAGGCGGGGATCAGTGAAGCCTAAACCGCGCGCGTTTAGTTCCCAGTCCACGCGAATATCCTCAAAATGTGCCAGAGGGCCTGAAAGAAGCACCGTCGCGTCTGCTTCGCCTGTGAGGCCGCTAAGTCCTTGGGGACCGGCCGGGGGCAATACGCCCGGAGGTGCGAACCGTGCGGCGATGACTGCAAGCTCCTGTGCTGAGACATTTCCCTTCACTGCAAGATAGAGCCCGGGTCCGTCAGTTAGATGTGTGATCTCCCCGCGACCTGACGTCGTCTCTGCCTCTCCATACTTTCCCGTCAGGCGCTCAATTATTGCCCGATCGGTATCAAAGCGCACAAGGCCCCGCACATCCGTCAGAGGCACTCGCTGCGAGCCCAGCACTGCGTGCTCGCCGAGCAGTTCCACCTCTCCGTTTACCGACACAGAACGTTCCTGGCCCAGATTTCCGCTGACTCGAAGGGAATTTACTTTGATCGGTCCTCCCACGCCGCTGGTTTTCAAAAACTCGAATCCATGCTCGCTAAACATGTCGTCAGGAAGACTGTTTATCAGTGATTCCAATTGAAAAGGTGTCGTCGTCACCGAGACGCTGAACACGCCTAGTTTTGCGAGGACCCCGTTAATAACCGCACTGCCGGTCACGGCGGTTCGATCGGCGGTCAGCCTGAAATTTTTCAATGTCAGTGAGTCTTCATCCGTACCCGCACGGTATTCAAAGTCTGTCTTGGCATCAACGATTCCGCGCCCGCCCATCAGAGACCGCGACTCAAGAAATGGCGTAAGTTGCCCGATATCCAGACTTCGGACTTCCAACTGTCCTTCTGCCTGCTTGGCCAGACTGCCTTCGCCTGCGCCCTGTCGCGGGAGTTTCGCACTCAGTGTGAGACTCGCCTGACCTTTCTGCCGCGGGATTTGCGCGGACAGAGCGGCGGTGATCTCACGCAGACTCGACTTTAAGGTTGTATTGAGATGCTCAATAGTGAGGGTCCGTGGCACGTCAGTCCGAAAAGCCGATGTAAATACAATCCGTCCATCAGTGATTTTGATTTCTCTGCCCAGTATGGGAATATTCACTGTCCCCTGCCCCGAAGTAAAGAGGTCTGCGATGTTCAGGTTGCCGTCAGCGTCCCGGGTGATCCTCACCACAGGACTATTCAGAATGACGCGTCTCACCACCACTTTTCGCGCGAGCAGCGGAAAGATGCGAAGATCCACAAACACACGCTCTGCAGAGACCCAGGGCACCGTAGAGTTCCGCTCAAAAATGGTAATGCCTTCTAGGGCGATGCGAACATGCGGGAAGATATCCACGGTGGCATTCCCAAGCTCGACCTTCCGGTTCAGCTGATTCTCGAGCTGCCAGACAAGCAAGGCCTTGTAATTAATGCTGTTCAGGATTAACGGGAGACTCAGGCCGACGGCCGTGACCACGACAACCGGAAGGGCGACCCACCAAAGAAGCTTTCGACCGACACGCGACACACGGTGATATTAACCTACCGAAGGTGAAATGCCAACGACGATCCCTTCTTAACGGACTTAAATTAGGTATACTGCTGCGCACATGCCGGCATGCCATCCAGATCAATCATCCTCCGGCACTCGCTGGAAGATCTTAGCGCTGCTGACGCTCATCAGCATCATCACGTATGTCGACCGGGTCAATATTTCGGTGGCCGCACGGCAAATGATGCCGGCTCTGGGTTTCGATCAGCTCCAAATGGGATACATCTTCTCAGCTTTCGTCTTGGGATATGCCATTTTTCAGATTCCTGGTGGCTGGCTCGGAGATCGTTTGGGATCGCGTAAAGTCTTGTCTGCAGCTGTCCTCTGGTGGTCATTCTTCACGGCGTGCACGGCACTTGCCGGAACGCTACCCAGCGCGGCATGGTTCGGCGTCTTGGGGTCATTCATACTCATTCGTTTTCTCGTTGGGCTGGGCGAAGCTGCGGCGCTTCCCAATTTCAACCGGACAGTAGCCAATTGGTTCCCCCCGCGCGAGCGAGGGTTCGGAATAGGCGTATCAATAGGGGGTATCGGAATTGGAGCATCCCTGACGCCGCCAACCGTTGCCTGGATCATGGTGAACTACGGCTGGCAAAGCGCCTTTTACGTGTCGGCGTTGGCGGGAATTCTCATTGCGATCCTGTGGGCATGGTATGCGCGGGATCAGCCGGAACAGCACCGGAGCGTCAATGAAGCAGAGCTACGCTCTATCAGAAGCGCAACTCATACTGGCCGCGATGCACCCACAGACGAAGGAATGGTGTCAGGGTCTTACGACGGAGCGAGGGGGCCTTCTGATGGGAAGTCAGTTCCGTGGGCCGCATTCCTCCGCACGCCATCCATTGGGTGGTTGGTCCTTGCCTATACCTGCCTTGGCTACGTGGCATACGTCTACATGTCCTGGTTTTATCTGTACCTTGTCAATGAGCGTGGCTTCGATGTGCTGCGCGGCGCTTTCTTTGCAATGGGTCCTTTCATCGCAATGGCGCTTTTCTGTCCCTTCGGCGGATGGTTGACAGATCGACTCGCGGGATCGCTCGGCGTCAACCGAGGCCGCTCCTATGTGGGGTGTGGGGGGATGCTGCTCTCTGGCATTTGTATTTTGGTTGGCGCGCGCGCGGCAAACCCGCATCTGGCAATTCTGTTCCTGTCGCTCGGGGCCGGTTTTCTGTATTTCACAGTAGGGGCTTTCTGGGCCAGCACAACCGACTTCACCTCCCGCCACGCTGGCACACTGTCGGGTATCATGAACACTGGGGCGAACATAGGCGGAACCATCTCTCCAACGTTTACCCCCTGGCTCGCCGAACAGTTCGGATGGAATATTGCGCTGGGCTTCGCTGCAATGGTGGCTGCGCTGGGCGGCGTCTTATGGATGCTGATCAGAACGGAAGATCAATTGGGGTAAAAAACAGATCGTGATGAGATTGCCTTGCTCTGCGTATGGCTAAAGAAAGAGTTACTTCGGAGGGGCAGGGGCGGCAGGGGTCAGCGGCGGGCTTGGGCTGATCGTCACGCCCCGCCGAGCCAACTCCTCGACGATCAGCGTAGCGCCAGCGTTCCCCTGGTGGGCGAGATCCAGTATCTTCTTTGAGACAACCTCCAACTGCGTCCTGAGCTTGTGTGCCTGCTCCATCGTCGGCTCCTGTGAGGCTCTGGCGGTCTGGAGCGCCGCCTGCTCGCGTAGGAGTTGGTACGTCTGAAACCCGAACCACGCCACCACGGCAATTGTCAGCAGCGTCACTGCAAGCCAGGCGCTCGGGGGTTCAGGTCTGCTCCCAGGGTCCGAGGTTGTCGGCGAGGTGGTAGGAACCTGGTTCACTTAAGAGTAATACCCTGCTGGGTGAGGATCGCCTTCAAGGCGTCGTCCTTGTT
>JBBRRL010000365.1:0-3492 GCA_038200775.1 Nitrospirales bacterium | reverse complement strand
CCACCACCTGGAATCTCACCCGCCACCCCAACCCGGCATTACACCCCCCCACCCCGCGGCAGGCCGAGACATGCCGTTCTGCCCATGGGACAGGGTTTTTTCCCAGGGGACGGCCTCTCTTCCCGTGGCCTGGAATCTGCCGAGACAGATTCCCTCTCCCCTTTTGCACCCGCCATTTCTCCCGGCCCTCCCCGGACGCGCCAAGACGCGTCCTTTTTCACATGGCCCTGGTCACCGCCAAGACGGTGACCTTGCCCCTGGATCTGTGTTAGATTTTTGCGCACATGGAAAACTACGAACATCATCAGTTAGAGAAGAAGTGGCAGCAGATCTGGGAAGCTCAGGGGAGCTTCCGGGTGTCCGAAGATCCCTTGCGCCCCAAGTACTACTGCCTTGAGATGTTTCCCTATCCCTCAGGACGGATTCACATGGGTCATGTCCGGGTGTATGCGATTGGCGATGTGGTCGCCCGTTTCAAGACGATGCGCGGCTATGCCGTCCTCCACCCGATGGGGTGGGACGCCTTTGGCCTGCCGGCTGAGAACGCGGCGATCGAAAAGGGCGTTCACCCGGATATATGGACGCGTGAGAACATCGCCTACATGCGTAGTCAGCTCAAACGACTTGGACTCTCCTACGATTGGGATCGGGAAATCGCGACGTGTGAGCCGGATTACTACAAATGGAACCAGTGGTTGTTCTTAAAATTCTTCGAAAAGGGTCTCGCTTATAAAAAGCGATCGGCTGTCAACTGGTGCCCGAGCTGCGAGACCGTGCTTGCTAACGAACAGGTTGAAGAAGGTCGCTGCTGGCGATGCGAGACGGAAGTCGTCCAAAAGGAATTGGAGCAGTGGTTCTTCCGGATCACGGCCTATGCCGAGGAGCTGCTCAGAGACTGCGACCGGCTCACTGCCTGGCCGGCCCGGGTGCTCTCCATGCAGCGACACTGGATCGGCAAGAGCGTCGGTGTCGAGGTGGACTTCCCGTTAGCGGAGCCTCTCGGCGATCTGGCTGCGCTGCGAATTTTTACGACCCGGCAGGACACCATCTACGGCGCGACCTTCATGAGCGTGGCTCCCGAGTCGCCGCTCGTAGAACAAATGATTGCCGGCCGAGAGCAGGCGCCAAGCGTCCGGGAGTTCGTCGCTCGGGTCAGTCGGCAGGACAAGGTTCTGCGGACCGCCCTGGAGCATGAAAAAGAAGGCGTGTTTACCGGCGCCTACGCCATAAATCCCTTCACGAAGGAACGTATCCCGATCTGGGTCGCGAACTTTGTCCTGTATGAGTACGGAACCGGCGCCATCATGGCAGTGCCGGCCCATGATCAGCGCGATTTTGATTTTGCATCGAAGTACAAGATCCCGATCCGTCTAGTTATTCAAAATCCTGAACGTACTCTGCGTGAAGACCATCTTAAGGCGGCATACGAGGAGCAGGAAACGGCGGGCGTCTTGGTCAATTCAGGCCAGTTCTCCGGGCTTTCAGTGGCCGATGCAAAGGCGCGGCTTGTCGAATTTATAAAACAGCAAGAGTTCGGCCGCCCCACCGTGAACTATCGCCTCCGGGACTGGGGAGTCTCGCGTCAGCGATATTGGGGGACGCCGATTCCGATCGTGTATTGCGAGACGTGTGGGATTGTGCCGGTCCCGTTGGCGGATCTTCCGGTGGAATTGCCGAAGGATGTGCCGTTTACAGGCAATGGCGCCTCGCCGCTGTTGCACGACGAATCTTTCCTCCGGACCACGTGTCCAAAGTGCCACGGCCCGGCTCGACGGGAAACCGACACGATGGATACGTTCGTGGATTCCTCGTGGTACTTTCTTCGCTACTGCTCGCCGCACTACGAGCTTCTTCCCGTGGAGCGAGCGAAGGCCGATTACTGGATGCCGGTAGATCAATACATCGGCGGCATCGAACACGCGGTCCTGCATCTGTTGTATGCCCGCTTTTTCATCAAGGCGCTTCGCGATCTCGGTCTCACCAAGGCCGACGAGCCCTTCACGAGTCTCCTCACACAGGGCATGGTTTGCAAAGAGACGTATCGCTGCGAGACGCATGGCTGGCTGTTTCCTTCAGACCTCGTGGAGGACGAGAAAGGCGGCTGGAAGTGTAAACACTGCGGGCAGCCGGCTGAGCGCGGTCGGGTCGAAAAGATGTCCAAGTCCAAAAAGAATATCGTCGACCCTGAGCACCTCGTGAATGCTTATGGAGCGGACACGGCGCGAATTTTCTCGCTGTTCGCCGCTCCCCCTGAAAAAGACCTGGAATGGAGCGACGCGGGTGTTGAAGGAGCCTACAGATTTCTCGGACGGGTCTGGCGACTCGTGAATGGACTTGCGGGAATCTTCGATGAAAAGAAACCTGTAGGGCCGAGCACACAGGTCACGGAGCTTCGACGTCTGACGCACCGGACGATTAAGAAGGTAACGGAGGATGTTGACCGCGAGTTTCAGTTCAATACTGCCATCGCGGCGCTCATGGAGTTTGTGAACGGTCTGTATAAGTTTGAGGCAGAGGGGAAGGCGGGAACGGAGCGCGAGAGCTTTCAGGAGGCGATCGAGACGCTGCTGATCCTGTTGTCGCCGTTTGCGCCGCACATGTCCGAAGAACTGTGGGCGCGGACCGGTCACGATATGATGTTGAGGCATGTCGCGTGGCCCGCGTATCGGGAGGACATGATCAAGTCCGATATCTTGACGATTCCAGTGCAGGTGAATGGCAAGCTTCGCAGCAAGCTCGTCGTTCCCGCCGAGTGGACCAAGGCGCAGATACTTGATGCCTCCCTTGCCGACGAGAAGGTGGCGGAGTGGGTTCGAGGCAAGACCATCACGAAACAGATCTACATCGATAAGCGGTTGGTCAATATTGTGGTGGAGGGGTGAGGGAACTGTGAGACCCTTCGCGGAGTCTGTCATAACGATGAAACGAGATGCTTACGAGTCTGTCTTGCTCCTCAGTATTGTCACCCTCAACATCAGGAGTGTCACCCTGAACGAAGTGAAGGGTCTAATTGCATATGGCCCGGCAGTACTTTGTTTATATATGACGAACCGGTCGGGAACCCTGTACATCGGTGTCAGCAACGATTTGCAGCGTCGCGCCAACGAACACAAGTATTCTTGATGAGGGACTCACATCCAAGTACAAAATTCGAGTCTTAGTGCACTATGAAATAACGACCGAGATTCAGGAAGCTATTGCACGCGAGAAGCAATTAAAGAGGTGGGTTCGTAGAAAAAAGGTTGCATTGATCGAATCCGCCAATCCGGAGTGGAAGGATCTCAGTGAAGAATGGTTTGAATTCGGGTAGATTCTTCACTGAGTTTACACTGAGCGGGCAATGACTCGGGATGACGCGAAGGACTCAGGATGACCACCAAGGATTTAAAATGACAGGCGAAGGATTTAGGATGACAAGCGACGGGCTAAGAATGACAGCTCTCTGGGCTTCTCTCTCTCTCCTCAACGCGTGCTGTTTTCTTCTGGCAGGCT
>JBBRRL010000364.1:0-3496 GCA_038200775.1 Nitrospirales bacterium | reverse complement strand
GCATAAGGCACTGGACCTGGCTAATCGCATTGCGAAGGACATTGGTGCGCAGAGCGTGGAGTTGAAGGACAAGATTGCCAAGGTCTCCCTCGTCGGAGTCGGGATGCGGACGCATTCAGGAGTGGCCGCGCGGATGTTCGAGACATTGGCGGCGGAAAACATCAACATCATGATGATCAGCACTTCGGAGATCAAGATTTCCTGCGTGATAGAAGAGCAGCAACTAGAGCCGGCTATCCGCGCTCTTCACCAGGCCTTTGGACTGGCAGGACAATGACCGTGCGCGCCATCGAAATCTACGACACCACGCTGCGAGACGGGGCGCAGGCAGAAGACGTCTGGTTCTCGGTCGAAGACAAGATACGCGTCGCGCAAAAACTCGATGAGCTCGGGGTTCATTTCATTGAAGCCGGTTGGCCGGGAGCGAATCCCAAGGATGTCGATTTCTTCCGGATGGCCAAGACGATTCCCTTCAAGCAGGCAAAGCTCGTCGCGTTCGGTTCCACCCGGCGGGCCTCGAATGCTGCGAACAACGATCCGACTCTGAAGTCTCTTGTAGATGCCGGCACGCGGTTCGTGACGCTATTCGGCAAGAGTTGGACACTGCATGTCACCGATGCTCTCGGGATTACGCTAAAAAAGAACCTGGAGCTCATTGAAGATTCTGTGGCGTTTCTCAAACAGCACAAGCGCCAAGTCTTTTATGATGCGGAACACTTCTTTGATGGTTACAAAGCGAACCCCGACTATGCGCTCTTAACATTGACTCGCGCGCAGGCGGCCGGTGCCGAGCGTCTGATCTTGTGCGATACGAATGGCGGAACGATGCCATGGGAAATCAAGGAGATCGTCGCCGAAGTGCGCCGGGAACTTCGTGTACCCCTCGGCATCCACGCGCATAATGACGCGGAAATGGCGGTGGCGAATTCATTGACCGCGGTTGAGCAGGGGGCCATCCAGGTACAGGGTACGATCAACGGCATTGGCGAGCGGTGCGGGAATGCGAACCTCTCCTCGATCATTCCCAACCTGAACCTGAAAATGAACTATGAGGCGCTTGCACCGGAGCGGGTCACCAGGTTACGGGAAATTTCGCACTACGTGGCTGAGATCGCCAATCTGGTGCCGAATACCCATCAGCCCTACGTGGGAGATTCTGCCTTTGCTCACAAGGGGGGAATACACATCGACGCGGTGCGCAAGAACCCGATCACCTACGAGCACATCCCTCCGGAGGCCGTGGGCAACCGGCAGCGGCTACTCGTCTCCGATCATGCCGGGAAAAGCAGCCTTGCGGGAAAAGCAGAAGAGTTTAACATTAAACTGCGGAAGGATAGCCCTAAGACGCGTGAGCTGTTGGCCACTCTCAAAGAGTTGGAAAATCAAGGATACCAATTTGAAGGGGCGGAAGGGTCTTTTGAACTTCTGATGCGCCGGGTTCTTGGCACTCATGAGGCTTCTTTTGAGCTGTTGGGATTCCGAGTCATTGTCGAAAAACGCAAGGCTCATGAAGAGCCGATTTCCGAAGCGACGGTCATGGTAAAGGTCGGGTCGGTAGTCGAGCACCAGGTGGCGGTCGGAGCAGGACCGGTGGATGCGCTCGACCAGGCCTTGCGTAAGGCCCTTGAGAAGTTCTTTCCAGAACTGCGTGAGGTAAAGCTGTTGGATTATAAGGTCCGGGTATTGGCGGGGAATAAGGGAACGGCTTCCAAGGTACGCGTCCTGATTGAATCAGGCGATCATAAGGAAAAGTGGAGCACGGTCGGAGTGTCTGAGAATATTATGGAGGCGAGCTGGCAGGCCTTGGCTGACAGCATTGAGTATAAGATGCTCGGCGACGAGCCACCTTTCAAAAAGAGTTCTACTTGACTTCTTCGTGCCGGCTTCGTATCTTAATGAACTCTCAGGGAAAATAGCGCATTTGGCAGTGGAGTGAACGGGAGGATCGCAGATGAGGAAGGCGGATCTCGCAACCGAAATCTATGAAAAAGTAGGCATTTCAAAAAAAGAAGCTGCCGACCTTGTCGAATCAGTCCTTAACATGATCAAAGGCGTCCTTCAAAAGGGAGAATCATTTAAAATCGCAGGCTTCGGTAATTTTGTGATCCGAAGCAAAGGACCCCGCAAAGGACGAAATCCCCGCACTGGTGAGGAGATTGGAATCACGCCACGTCGCGTGGTGACGTTTAGGCCGAGCCAAATCTTTAAGAAGTATGTGAATTAGATGTCTGCCGTGACTCACTCCGAACAAGGCAGTGGTGTGGTGCGAACCGGAGTTGGTTGGAGGTGTCACCTCTAAGGCGACCGTGCGTTCGGAGACCAATCAAGGTGGTACAGGTTAGGGGGCCATGGGGGGACTGTTAGGAAACAACGGGGCGTCACGCAATTCACTGGACGACAAACTTTTCTATAAAATTGGAGAAGTCAGTAAGATCACCGGCCTTCCCTCCTACGTATTAAGATTCTGGGAATCGGAGTTTGACTTTCTCAAACCTCAGAAAGGCCATGGCCGGCAGCGTGTCTATACGCACAAAGATGTCGAAACACTCGTACAGATCAAGCGGATGCGTTATGAGCAGGGTTATACAATTGAGGGACTGCGCCGTCGTTGGAATACTCGGCAAGGAACACAGGAACGAAAACCCTCGCGCGCGGCTCTGGAGGTCCTGAAGCGGGTCCGACATGACCTCAATGAAATGCTCAAGGTGTTGAACGATCGAATATAAGACAAACCATGCTTGGCAAGCGGCCTGTACGTCGGGGCGTAGCGCAGACCGGTAGCGCACTCGCTTGGGGTGCGAGTGGTCGTGGGTTCAAATCCCGCCGCCCCGACCAGGTGGAAATCGCTTCAAGACCGTTATCTTCACTGCCCACGAAAAATCCTCAAGTGTTCGGTTTCAATGAGCGCACTTAACATCTTCAATACCATGACCCGCAGCAAGGAGCCTTTCGAGCCGCTCACGGCCGGTCTGGTGACGATGTATGTCTGTGGTGTGACGGTTTATGACGAGTGTCATCTGGGCCACGCGCGAAGCGCAGTGTGCTTTGACATGATCCGTCGCTATTTAGAGCGCTCGGGCTTTGAGGTGCGGTTCGTTAAGAATTTTACTGATGTGGACGACAAAATTATCAATCGCGCGAGGCAACAATCCGTATCCTGGCAGACCGTGACCGGCCGCTATATCGAAGCTTACTATCGCGACATGGCGAGGCTCGGCGTGAGTCACGCGACGATTGAACCGAAAGCGACGGAGCACATGCGTGAGATCGTCGACATGGTTGTGGCGTTGGTCGCAAAAGGCGTCGCGTACCAAATCGATTCGGATGTCTATTTTGCAGTCAGAGGGTTTCCACGATATGGGGCACTGTCCAGGCGCAAGCTTGATGACATGCAGGCGGGGGCTCGCGTTGAGATAGACGAGCGCAAGCGGCACCCGATGGACTTCGCACTCTGGAAGAGCGCCAAAGCGGGCGAGCCTGCCTGGGATAGCCCCTG
>JBBRRL010000363.1:0-3496 GCA_038200775.1 Nitrospirales bacterium | reverse complement strand
CGTCGCCACTGGTTGATCAGCGGTATGGGGAGCTAAGGTGCAGCCGGACGCGGCATAGACAACTTTCTTGAGTTTCCGGTATTCCTTGATGCGTTCGTAGAGTTTCAGCGTGGTAATCAGGTTATTTGCATGATCTTCCAGCGGGTTCGCAATCGAACTCTGATTTCCGTGGTAGGTCGCCAGGTGAAAGATGTAATCAAACTCATCGTTGAGACGACTGAGGACCTTGTCATCGGCGATCGAGCCTTCAATAAACTCAAGACAGGAGTCCGCAGGTAAGTTACTGCGCTCAGCGGAAAGCAAATTGTCCACCACGACAACGCGTTCGATTCCGTCACGGAGCAGGCGGCGAACGAGGTTGCTTCCCACAAACCCCGCCCCCCCGACCACAAGGCATACGGCATCCTGCAAACTGTCCGTGACAGCAGGACTCCACCTCACTGTTTCTTCCCGTTACCCAGTTTCAGATGAGTAAATGTTTCGGTAAGACCGAATCGCTTGTACCAATCAATGGCAGCCGCCACACCGGTATCCAATGGAGTGTTAGCTCGCCAACCAGAAAAATCCTCCAAGGTTTTCGAAGGGTCTAACAAGATGGTATAGGCGTCATCGGGTTTACGCGGACGTATCTCGACCTCCTGGTCTAGTTTCGTCCCGAGCGTCTTAATGGTGGCATTGAAGAGGTCCTTGATTGCGAAATCCGACCCTGAAGAGACGTGATAGACGCCTTTGCTGCCCTTTCCTTGTATAGCCATCAGCACCACATCCACCAGATCATTGATGAAGATAAAATCGCGTCTCGTGTCCATGACAAAGCACGGCTTATTGTTGACGAGGCGATGATAGAACGTGGGCAAAGGCCCGCTGACGTTTCGCGGACCGTACGCATTCGCCAAACGGAATGAAATATAGTCGAGGGCGCCGAGCATGACATACTGCTCTGCCGTCGTTTTGCTGATGGCGTAACTGGTTCCTTCAGGACGAATTGGGTGGTTCAGTGTGACGGGCTGTTCGCTTGGATGGAGGCCATAGCACAGCGCGGTCTGGAAATAGATCAATCGGCCAATGTTCACCAACGTCGCTGCTTTCACAACGTTCGCCGTCCCGAGGACATTGGTTCGAGCATCTTCTGCCCAATCATCTGGGTCCTTGTACGCAGCGGCGGCATGCACAACCTTGTCCGGGCGGAATTGTGTAAAGGCGCTATTCACCAATCCGGCGTCCGCGATCGTGCCCTCGATCACTGTCAGATTTTCATGGGGGGCGAGATTATCGCGGCGGCCTGTCGCGTAATTGTCGATCACACACACCTGGTGCCCTCCCGCAATCAAGCGATCTGCCACATGCGATCCAATAAACCCGGCTCCTCCTGTGATGAGCACCTTCATGCCAGTGTCTCCTCATGATTAAGCAATCGCTTAAAGTCGGATGCGCTATCGTGGAAACGGCGTTGCCACAACTCCAAGCACAGAAAGCCCCATATCTTCCGACCATACTTCCGCTCTTGATCCAGGCCGGCCAGTACGCGCCGGTTATCGATCAGCGACCGGGTCCGGGCATTTTGTGAGGACAGGACGTCCGTGACGAATTCCCGCACAACGCCTTTTTCCGTCAACCACTCTTGGAGTGGCACAGGAAACCCCATTTTATCTGTCCGGTTAACAATGGACTCAGGCAATACGGACTTCATGGAAGTCTTCAACACATGTTTCATATTGCCGTCCTTGAACTTGATGTTGGAGGGAATGGTCGCGGCCAGCTCTACCAGGTCCCGATCCAAGAACGGCACCCTTGATTCCAATCCGTGCGCCATGCTCATGCGGTCCTCGACCTGAAGCAAAGCAGGCAGTAGCGTCTTAAAATCATAGTGCGTCATGCTGTCGAAGTAAGATTCCTTGGGGACGTTCCTGCCGCTGAAGATGCTGCGGAAGGTCTCAAACGGCGAATAATCGCCCAGGAGAGCCCAGTTGATCTCGTCTTCTAACATTTCGGTACGGTTGACTAATCGGAAGTACCGCTTGTCGAGATCCTCAAAGAGTCCCTCTCGCCAAAACTGCTGCAACATGGGTTTATAGTTTCGGAGCGCACTCAGGTTAGGAATTATGGATTCGTATGTCACAATGAAATTGCCTGAATGCATGGTGCCATCGATCGCGGCTTTGATGCACTGCTCGAAATAGGCCACCAAGTACCGGACGTACCCCCCGAAGATTTCGTCACCCCCTTGGCCGCCGAGAACCACCTTTCGATGACGTGCAGCCAAGCGCGAGACCATGTATTGAGGAAATGCACCCGGACCTGCGGTCGGAAAATCTAGATGATAGATCACGTCTCCCATATATTGGACAAAATCGGTAGCCGTAATGTCCACCTCATGAAGCTCAAACGCACACGCGCGGGCTAGATCACGCGCGTATCGGCTCTCATCATAGGCCGGGTCAGATGAGAACTTCCCTGTAAAACCCTGGAAGCCCGCGCTCCCATGTTGTGCCGCGAGCGATGCAACAATGCTCGAGTCCACGCCCCCGCTCACATACGCGCCAACCGGAACATCGCTCCTGAGGTTAAAGGCCACGGATTCATCGAGCAATCCCCGGATCTTGTCTTCGAAATAGTCGGCACTGTGCTCGAAATCGAGATCGTAATACACTTCCCAGTAGCGCCGGGTTTCGACCGTGCCTTTTCGGGCGATCAGGACATGCCCAGGTAGGACCTCCCGGATACCCTTAAAGAGGGTTTTGCCATCAAGACAAAATTGAAACGTCAAGTAGTCCTTCAGTCCATCGATGTCGGTATCGACCTCCGCCGCAAAAGGAATCAGGGCCTTGACTTCAGAAGCCAGAAACAAGACTTCCCGAACCACCGTATAGTAAAGCGGCTTGATTCCGAACGGATCACGGGCACAAAATAGTGTTTGCTGCGCCTCATCCCACAGTGCGAATGCAAACATGCCACGGAACTGGTTGACACAATCTGCGCCCCATTTGCGGTAGGCATGCAGAATTACCTCCGTGTCGGAATGAGTCGAGAACAGATTCGCCCCCAACTGAGCTCTTATCTCACGAAAATTATAAATTTCACCATTGAATGTGACCCAATTGCCTGCAGGATCCCGCATTGGTTGGTGCCCTGTCCCCAAATCAATGACGCTGAGGCGGCAGTTTGCCAGACCGACGAGGCCACGCGGGTGCTCCCACGTCCCATTGCCATCCGGGCCCCGATGTTGCTGCAGCCGATTGGTGACGCCCAAAACCCGAGTGAGATTGGGTATTCTTTCGGAGGACAGACTCAGCGCTGCGGCGATGGAACACATGTCTAAGCTTGTCTGCGATTCTGTGGTGGGGACCAGCTATTCACTAAATTGTCCGGCATAGAGACGGCGATAGAGCGGGCAGTGATCCAGCAAAGGCCCATGCATGTCCACGGCCTCGATCCGGCCTTCGCTTAGAACCACGATTTTATCCGCTCTGATGACTGTCGACAGGCGATGCGCGAT
>JBBRRL010000362.1:0-3528 GCA_038200775.1 Nitrospirales bacterium | reverse complement strand
GCGTGAGCGATGAGGAATACGATGAACGCAAGATTGACGCGGCCTTCACAGCTCTGGAAGAAATCAAGTTGTTCGCCCGTAATCGGGGTGTTGAAGTTCTGCTCGAAAATATCCCGAACGCGCTGGCGAGTGCAGAACGTCTGATGTTATTTCTCGGCCTCACGCATCTCAACGTCGGGTGCTGTTTAGACGTGGGACACGCAAATATGAACGAGGGGATAGAGACTGCGTACAACCTCATGCAGGATCGCATTCGTTCCACTCACCTGCACGACAACGATGGAAATTCGGACGGTCACCTCTTTCCGTTCTTCTCTGAGGGGGGAACCATTGATTGGAAGAAGACCATGTCGCTGCTGCGTTCGCGTGCCACTCAATACCCTCTGCTGCTGGAGTTGAAAGAAGTGGCGGATATCGCACATCCGTTCGACATAGCAAAGCAAATTTTCGAAAAACTAGAGTCTCTGGATGCCACGGATCACAATTGAGAGCGCCGGTCAACACGTCGGTGAAACTGTTGAAGTTGCGGGCTGGCTGTATAATCTGCGCAAGTCCGGCAAGATCGTATTTCCATTGCTACGCGACGGCACCGGGACAATGCAGTGTGTCGCGGTAAAAAGCAATATCGATGAACAGACCTTTGAAACACTTAAGGGCCTGACACAGGAGTCATCGCTGATCGTCACCGGTAAGATCAGGGCTGAGCCGCGCGCCTCCGGCGGGTATGAGCTGGACGTCGAGAAAGCCGAAATTCTGCAGCGCGTTTCAGAAGACGAGCCGTACCCGATCACCCCCAAAGATCACGGCACGGATTTCCTGATGGACCATCGCCATCTCTGGCTGCGCAGCAAGCGGCAACACGCGATCATCCGCGTGCGCCATGAAGTGATCCGCGGAATCCGTGATTACTTCGATTCGCACGGATTCACGCTGGTGGATACTCCCATCTTCACGCCGGCCGCCTGTGAGGGCACCACCACGCTGTTCGAGGTGAACTACTTCGACGATGAAAAAGTGTTCCTGACGCAATCGGGGCAGCTCTATAACGAGGCTGATGCGATGGCCTTCGGAAAAGTGTACTGTTTCGGTCCGACGTTTCGCGCCGAGAAGTCGAAGACCCGCAGGCACCTGACGGAGTTCTGGATGGTCGAACCGGAAATGGCTTTCGCCACACTCGACGACGTAAAGCAGGTTGCGGAAGAACTGGTGGTGTTTGTAGTGGGTCGCGTACTCGAAAACCGTCGGAGTGAATTACAGGCGCTGGAACGCGATGTCACAAAGTTGGAAGCCGTGCGGGCGCCCTTTCCGCGGATCACTTATGACCAAGCGGTAAAGACTCTCCAGGACAAGGGTAGCGAGATTCAATGGGGCGGCGATTTGGGTGGCACCGACGAGACCTTGGTCGTGGAAGATTACGATCGGCCGGTGATGATCGATCGGTATCCAACGCAAGTGAAGGCATTCTATTTCCAGCCCGATGCGGAGCGGCCCGAGGTTGCACTCGGAGTCGATGTGATCGCTCCGGAGGGCTACGGGGAAATCATCGGCGGCGGGCAGCGCATTCATGACTTGGATTTGCTGTTGCGCAGGCTGGAGGAGCATCATTTGCCTCAAGAAGCCTTCAATTGGTACGTTGATTTGCGCAAATTCGGCAGCGTCCCGCACAGCGGCTTCGGCATGGGCGTGGAAAGATTTGTGGCATGGATGTGCGGCTTGGAACACATCCGCGAAACCATCGCATTCCCGCGCATGTTATACAGGACGCGCCCGTAGGACATGCTTTAGCTTGTCCAATGCGCCAATCGCACATAGCCATAATCGGCGCACCTCTCGACCTGGGAGCGGGCCGCCGAGGTGTCGACATGGGCCCGTCTGCGGTCCGGGTTGCGAATCTCAATGCCCGTCTCGTCGAATTAGGCTATGAAGTCCAAGACCTCGGGAATGTGCCGGTGGATCAGCCTGAGAGTCTTCCGGAGGGTCCTTGTAATGCCAGGTATTTACCGCAAATTGCGCTTGCGTGCACAAAGCTGGCGGAGAGGGTTAAACGAGCCATGGAGCTGGGGCAAGTACCGCTTGTGCTAGGCGGCGATCATAGCGTCGCGGTGGGCACAGTGGCTGGGGCTGCTGAACATTTCAGAAGGTCCGGCGGCCGGATCGGTATGATCTGGATCGATGCTCATACGGATATGAATACGCCCGAGACAAGTCCCAGCGGCAACGTACACGGGATGCCGCTCGCTTGTTGCATAGGCATCGGGCCTCCGGAATTGACACAGATCTACGGGTTCGCGCCTAAGGTTCACCCGGAAAATGTTGCGTTGGTGGGAATTCGTTCGGTAGACGAGCGCGAGCGCAGTCTGGTCCAGCAGTCCGGAGTGCGTACGTTCACTATGCGCGATATCGATGAACGGGGATTACGGGTCGTCATGGAAGAGGCGATCGGAGTAGCATCCGCTGAGACGGTCGGCTTTCATGTTTCGTTCGACATCGACGCGGTCGATCCGCAAGAGGCACCGGGAGTAGGCACCCCGGTCCGAGGTGGGATCACCTATCGAGAGGCGCACCTGGCGATGGAGACCTTGTGTGATTGCGGGCGCATGACCTCGATGGAGATCGTGGAAGTGAACCCCGTTATAGATGACGCAAACCGGACAGCCTTGCTGGCCGTCGAATTAGTGATGTCTGCCATGGGCAAGAGGATTCTATGAGGACCGCCGCTCTGGTTTTCCTAGCCGCCTTCGCCTTCGCTCAGCCGAAGCCAAATTTTTCGGGCACCTGGAAGCAGGACAACGCCAGAAGCGATTTCGGCAATCTGCCGGCGCCCATCAGCGTGATCGACATCATCACACACAAAGACCCGGTACTTCATTTGACTCAGACCGTTATCGGCCCGCAGGGAGATTCAGTTACCTCCGAGCATGATTATTCTACCGACGGCCGCGAACAGGCCGGCAAGTCCCCTAACTACACCGAGAAAACCGTCGTGAAATCGGATGGCAATGCGTTGGTTTTCACGATTACGCGCGATTATAGCGGTCGTGAAGTGATCATTCGAGAGAGGTGGGAGCTATCGTCGGATGGAAAGACTTTGAGCAAAGAAAGATCTCCTGCGGTGGCAAAAACGGGCACGAAAACTGACGTCAAACAGATATTTGTTCTGGAGAAGCAATGAGGCTGCGAGTTGCAGTCGTGTACGGAGGTCGTAGCGGTGAGCATGAGATATCGTTGCGATCGGCAAAATCGATCATGGAGGCCATGGATCCGGAGAGATATCAGATCCATCAATTCATCATCTCGAAAGAGGGCAAGTGGAGCCCGCGGCCGATCCTGCCGGAACCGCACGGCAATCCTGATATCGATGTAGTGTTTCCGGTGCTGCATGGAACGTTCGGTGAAGACGGAACGGTCCAGGGTCTTCTGGAACTGGCCGATCTCCCTTATGTCGGGGCCGGTGTTCTGGCCTCCGCCGCCTCAATGGACAAGGAGTTGATGAAGCGGCTCGCGAACGAGCGCGATCTGCCGGTGGTG
>JBBRRL010000361.1:0-3543 GCA_038200775.1 Nitrospirales bacterium | reverse complement strand
GTCCAGCTCTTTAAGAGCGGCGTACGCATTGGCGGTTACCAGACCCGTCCCGGCGAGATGGCGGAACGGACCCGGAAAGAGGAACACACCGACAAACCGAACGGTCGGAGCATCCCTGAGCTGTTCCCTAACAAGCCGGGCAACATCGAGGATGATTCCACTCCCCGTACCGCCGCACAGCGAGGCCAACACGTAAACTTCAACCGAACCTTGCTCGTCTATTGATGCCCCGTCATCAGCTTCCCTCAATCTCGCTCGGTCCGTCAGCATATTTAGAGCGTTCGTGATTTGGCTTAGAACCCGTTCCGGCTGAGCGTGGAGCGCCAGACGCCCTAGGGGTCGAATCTGAGCGGCACCGTGAACCGCCGTTTGCACCTTGATGTTTTTAGGAAACCATTCCCTGAGGTACCCGTTGGCGGGGTTGTTGAGCATTTCCGTTGGGTCGCGGAGAAGCAGCAGAGAACATTCCACATCTCGCAGTGAAACATCCCCATGGTCCTTAGGGGCCACGGTGTCAAAATAAAGAAGACCGCAATGTGGCGGGGTTTTCCCAGGGTTTTGAGCAAAGAGCGCTTTAAGCTCGATCAACGCCTCGTAGCCCGTACCCCCGAACCCGAGAACAAGTATGCGCGGTTGGCTTGCCATCAGCTCCTCCGGAGAACAGCGGAATTGAGGTACAGTAACGGGCTGGAATAGCCGGGCATGATTATTTGGGCTTTGTGCTTGAGCTTCATCTTTTCATCGCCCACTTTCATGGCATGCCTGAGCAAACCAGAAGGATCAACCACCGTTACGGCACCCTTCTCAACGTTTACGAAATAGTCGTTCCCGACGCGGTGCATTGCCACAGTAGCGGAAGACCTTGAGAGAAAGCCCGCACCGCCACCGAGCGTTACCGACTCCTGAAGACGGATCTCCCCATCGGGCGTACGGAGCATCGCTGGCGGCCGCGGCTGCCAGCGCGCCAACCACCGCCGGACAATTTCAAGCGGAGTGTCGCCGTAGATGTACCATCGCCGAAGAAGATACCCAATCAACAAAATCAGCAAGATCAGAAGAAGGATCCACCACCAATGCCGAAGAACCCACCCCACAACCCTCTCGAATGCGGTCTCCCGGACATCGAGTGTCGCCTGTATCACCCGGCCGGCCGGGTCCAAGCCCTTCGTAATACCGTCAGGCTCGACCTCTAGCTTGAAAGTTTGCCCACCCTGGCCGGCGTCATTGCCGGCCGTAACCTCCATCCGGACCTGGCTCCATTGCTGAGGACCACAAGCCAGCGTCTCCGGAACACCGGCGACGCGCAGACCGGCGGGAACTTCGAGTAGACGAAGACGAAGAGACGCAGGTACCGGGCAGAGAACTTCGACGGGAGGGGCCTTAGTAGCCGATCCGCCGCCAGGTCTGACCCGCCCCACGCCCAACTGCCCGGGTTTCAATTGAAGCGGACGTATACGCGTAATGCTCATCAGGCGCCGGATCTCGCGGGCGTTATCAAGAAGACGTGAAGCACCAGGGTCATTGAAGACGCGGCCGTGACCAGCCGATTTCTTGTTGATTTCCGCCAAAAATTCCATTACCTTCGGGTCCGGCTCGGTACCCAGGGATACATAGAACACGTAAGGGACGCCCTGATCACGGATAATACGAATCGCGTCTGGAATTCTGATCGGGTTCTTGATGCCCCTGACGTCCTCGTGACCGTCGGTCAGCATAATAATTGCGGCCGGGCGATCCCCATCAGAACGTGCATACACTTCCTTCAAAGCGTCCGAAAGGGCAGCACCTGTGTGAGTCCATGGTCCCCGGGCGCTCAGGCCATTAATGAGCCGAACCACCGCCTCCCGGTCGAGAAGACTACGTAATCGCTTCGGAACGGTCGAAATAATACGCGACGCTTCGTCGAAGACGATAATCGTGAGAGTATCGTCTTCCCGAATCTCTGGCACGAAGCGACGCAAGGTTTCCTGAACAGCGGGGAAGATGTTCAACGAGCCTTGTTCTCGTCCGGACATACTGGCCGACGTATCCACCACCAAGACCCAGTCGACGGGACCAAGGGCATCTTCCGGTGGAGACTTTGTCAAGAGCTGCGGATTCGAACCATGTGCGGCACTGGGAGCTTGAGCAAACGCCGCAGGCGCCAAAGAAAGCAGACCCGCAGCGACAATTGCGAGCACAAGGAAGGCAGCCCACACGGACCTTGCCGCCATGCTGGGCACCAAAACGGCACCAACGACATGCATGCGCTCACCTTTCACGTTGCCTCCTCCCTCAATCGGCGCGGTCATCCTTGTATGCGCTTAGGAGATCGTTTATTTCCTTTGGCGCTTCATCATGGTACGAGCCCAAGATCTTATCTCATTGCAGAGGCGGCATTACCCGGGTCGCTCACGATTTAGGCCGCCCATTACTGCCTTCCGGCAGCAAAACCGCAAACCAAGCAGAGGCACCTTTATGGAACGTCTCTCCACCGAACAATATCAGCCCCCTGCACGAAATGGATAAGGCGAGCCGCACCGAAGGATACGATTCGCCCTTTCCCCGGCAAGGCATCAGCTAAACGCCCGTGCCCGACTGGCTTTGGATAATAGACGGTTGAAGGGAATGCTCGCTCGCACTCTCCGGTCGATTGGAACTGGCGAAAGGCAGCAGCGAAAACAACAAAAAAATCAAGATCATTTTTTGGAACTCCTGGACCTCCCGTAGGGGTCCGAGAATTCTGCTGTCGCTGGCATATCTGCTTTCGTCAGGCGTCTGGAGGTGATCTCACGCTGATAAGCAATTGCACGATTTGGCGCAAAGGCTGATGGCTGGGGAGCCGCCTCAGTCCCCTACTGTCCCAGCAGCCCGAAATTCCAAAAGTCGTCGATTCGGACAGAAATTTATTGGGATTCGATTCCATAAACAAACCGGGCAGCTTAAGGATTAAAGGAAAGGACCGTGGGGAGAACGACAATGATCAACCGGCAAGTGTTTACTCGACTCGCGCTATGCTTTCTGGTCGCGATATTGCCATTGGCGGCGCAAGACCGCCCGACCATTACATTGGACAATCGCAGTGGTGACGATGCGCTCGTTCGCCTCGTTGGACCCACCTCCGGAACGGTATCCGTTGCGGATGCGACAAGCCGCACGGTGGAGGCTCGGGGGGGCACATATCGGATGTATGTGCGGTACGGCCAGCCGGGGAAATATCGGTATACGAAAGGCGACTCGTTCGTCGTCTATGAGGGCACCGATGGGGTGGATCAAATCTCTATAACGCTTCATAAGGTAGTCGGCGGGAACTATGGGGCCGCTCCGAGCAGCGAGGCCGAATTCAATGGGGGAAAGTGAGCCCTGGGGCTTGGGGTGGGGGCGGTCCTTGGGGGCCTTTGATCTGGTTAACCGGCTCCCCGCGACATATTCAGCGGAAAGCTCGACGCATGCGACACTGCGCGTCATTCGTCTGGCCGAAAGGGGGGATCGCCGGTTTGGGCGTCGCCGCCATACATATGACAAAGAGGAGTAACGCGGCCTTACCGCGCCCCGGGATGCTCC
>JBBRRL010000360.1:0-3545 GCA_038200775.1 Nitrospirales bacterium | reverse complement strand
TCAGGGTCAAGCGAGGATGTAAAGCTTTAATCGGACTTGCATCACGCATGCCTGGGGACTGGAAATTAAACAGCGGTCAGAGCTTACACGCCGGAAGACAGAGGACGGAGCCAATTGCTATCATCACTGCTGAGCGCCTAGGGCGACGCGCTCTCGAACGGGATAAATTTGCGCAAAGATTTCGTCCATGATCATGGCGGTTAAGATGATTTCCCGATAAGGAATTGGCAGTTCGCTCCCGCACCTAATGCTGTTGTAGAACCGCTCGATCAGTTCCTTCATGCCGAAATCCTGGTAAAGTCGCCGGCGAAGAAAATTGGCCATATTAAGCCTTGCGTTTCTCAAATGCTCCCGCGCAGTTTTCAGTGGTGGGACAAAATAGGTCAGGTAGCTCTTATACGACCGACTCTTGTTTCGGACGATGCTTCCAGTAATAATATCCGCGCTTAGTGAGCCGGCCGGGCCGTAAACGCGTAATTGATTCATCCCTTTAATTTGGGTCGAAAAAGAGAAAAGCGCCGTTGTGCCACTCTTGTCACGGATCAGAACCCTTAACTCATCCAGAACTTCCGCACCAAGGCTCTCAAGTTGCCGGCTTTGATGAGCGGTGGCAACAATAGCAATCAGTTCGTCGTCGAGAAATTCGACTAATTTGGCAATTCCATGGCTGATAATATTGTGAAATAGTTGCCCTGGAAGTTGGCGGACCCAATGGGTGCGATTTCCAAGGACCGATCCTACATAACTTGTGTCTCCTAAATCATACGACCAATAGCTTTCCAAGTGAACAGGCTTTCCACCAAGAAATCCTTCTTGCGCTAGTCGACGCATCTCAAGCATCTCCAGTGTAAATTGATAATTATGGCCGACGGTCATTTTTAGGCCGCACTTGTCGGCAAACTGGATAAGTGCCCGTCCGTCCTCTGCCGTAATGGTAAAGGGTTTCTCCAGGTAAACATGACTCCCTGCCTTGAGGCATTGCCTGGCGAGAGAAAAATGACTCTGCGGAGGCGTGGTGATGTGAACGACGTCGGGCTTGGCGACCTTCAACATCTCGTCTCCATCGGAGAAGCAACTGGATATTTGGAAACGATCTCCGAGTTGGCGCGCCATGAGCAGTTCTTGATCGCAAAGTGCAACAATTTTACAATCAGTGATTCGCCGAATGGCATTAACATGCTGATCGGCAACTTTGCCACAGCCAATGATGGCGACGCGCAGCATAGGATTCAGAGATTGGCGGTCTGATTGAGGAAAGCCCCACCGTCTTGATGCAACACTGTTCCGGTCCTTTTGGATTCGCTTAAGGCTGCCATGACCTACTCCATCGACACTCTGGATTCCCTAGTTCTGGACGAGAAATTCTTACTTGACTAGGACCGGTGATATCTTGGTAGGAACGATTATGTAGAGGTTCCTAACTAAACATTATCCAAGATTATGTTGGAACCGGGATCTGAAATTCGAAAGCCTTGGACTCACTTCTGATCCCCAATTCAGCCGGATCCACTCGTCGGTCGAAATGCGTTCGGTCGTCGGAGAGGATCGCCTCCGCCGCTTCCACGCCTGCTAATGTGGCAATATCGGTTTCCGTTCGATTAACATAATAAAGATTCTTGAACTGCTCCAGTTCGGCCAAAAGTTTGAGCCGGCTCTCACTCATCCAGTTGTCCCGATTCTGAGAAGCGTCGGCCCCCGGCAATCTTAAAACCAAATGATCGAAACAGTTGCTCGGATCCAGCAACCGAGACTTGGCACAATCATGGAGCACGAGCTTCGCAATCTGCTCGTCGCTCAATTTCAGCAAATCGTCCTCGCCAAAACAGTAAAGCTCGCAGCAAAGGCACGTCTTACCTTTCGGTACCATATCGCCATTGAACCCGGCGTAATTGGCGATTCGCCCGATTCGGGTTGCCGGACATGTCACTTGCAACCAGGCATGGGGGAAACTCGGTTCTTCGTTAAGAAAAAGATAGACCAGCACCACGGTCCGGCGCCGCGGATCCAGGGCACGAGTCTGTTTCGTGCGCGTTTCTGAATTCTCCGGCAACAAGAACTTCATTAAAAATTCGAGAGGAATGCTTGATACTAAATTCTTGGGCTGAAACGTGACGGTCTCCGAGTCAATCTCTGCGACGACCTCATCTATTATTCGGTCTTGAGAAGAATGGATTGCTTTTACTCCCGCTTGATAAAGGATCTGGCCTCCGCGCTTGAGGATTCCTTCCGCTAGGGCTTCGCAAATCTGCCCCGTTCCCTTTGCGGGATGCCGCCATATACCTTTGTAGGTATTTACCTCCTTCTTCGAGAACGCGCGCACGGCCGCTTCTTTCACGGTAGACAAGAAGCCGGCGGCGGCCTTGCCATTCAGATCGCGGTCGGATAGTGGGATCTCTGCCCATCTTTTGCCGGTTAACTTTTCCTGGAATCCTTGCGCAAAGATCTTCGTTAGTCGCCGGCCGCGACTGTCGTAAAAGTATTCCTCAAGGTTGCGCGGCTTAGCCGTTCCAGCCTTGGCGCGCGCGAGCAAGAAATCGAGAGAGCAGCCCACAAACATAATCCAAGGCATGCCCCGTCGAACACCTTTGAATCCTGGCGACATGTCAATAATGTGCCCATCATAAAGAATGCCTCCGCGATGTGAATAAGAGCGGTAATCGTCGCCGAGGATCTCACTCCATAAGGCATCGACCTTGGCTAGACGGTTGTAGAGCTCTTTGCGGCCGATATCCATGATGAACTCGCCACGCTTGAGGGAGCGCATCAAGCCACCGCAGACTTTGTCTCTTTCCAGCACGATGGGCTTTAGGCCTTCATTCGCCAGCATGTATCCGGTCGCCAACCCGGAAGGGCCTGCGCCTAGAATCAAAGTGTGAACCTGAATCGTCTTCACCCGGTTTTCAGTATCGTCGGTTTTTTCGCGTGCCTGGCAGCGGCAAGGAAGGTTGGGAATGTACCGGCCAAATCGATTTCACGCTGCCGGCGCAGAACCGTACCGTAGACGTGAAGATCGTGCACCAGCATCTCAATCCGCCTGTCGAGCGCCTCGATAATTTTGCCCTCTTTTACATCGCCCGGGCTGCTGAAAGAAATGCCGTAAGGCAAACTCCACGCGTAACATTGTCGGGCCACGGTTCGGAGCTGATCGATGACGGTCAACCCCTTTTCATGCGAACAAACGACCTGGGCAAAAAGCTTTCCGGCGAATTCGTGCCAGAAATGATCGAGGAAATTCTTCAACGTGCTGGAAACGCTGCCGTGGTAATCGGGTGTGCCGAAAACATAGGCGTCGGCGCGCTCGACCCGCTTCTTGAGACTCACAAAACCCGGCAGCGAGTAGGAGGACTGGGGATTAAAGAGAGGGAGCGATTCCTCGTTTGGGTCAAAAACATCAACATCGTCACCCAGCGTGCTAAGGCCTTGTGCGATATGCCCGATGACCGCATGCGTGGCGGAGCTCGCCGCGGATGAGCCTATGACACAAAGCACATTCAAGGGCCGTTCACTCATATCCGGTGTGGTGTGGAGCGCTTGTCAGTTCCATC
>JBBRRL010000359.1:0-3552 GCA_038200775.1 Nitrospirales bacterium | reverse complement strand
TGCCCAGATAATCGCCAAGAATACTAAGCGAAAATAATTGGACGCCACCGAGGCCAAGAACGAGCAGAATGATTGTAGTTATTCCAGGCGCGCCGGTTGGGGGCCGAAGAAGGTAGTAAACGAGGTAGAAGAGAGACAGCGCCATGCTAAAGGCGCAAACCACAAATCCGGCACCCTGAATATACTGCAGAGGCTTCGTGCTGAAAGAGAAAATCGCCTTCTTAGCCCACCAGATATTCTTGAAAAAATTGTTCGTTGTCTGGCCGAACATTCGTTCGGGGCGGAGATAAGGCACCCCTGTTTGCCTGAAGCCAATCCAGGCGCGGAGGCCGCGCACAAAGACATCACGCTCGGGGAATTCTAAGATGTGATCGACTACCTTGCGGTCAATGAGCGAGAAATCCCCGGCGTCCACCGGCATATCCACGTCGGAAAGGTGGCGCAGGATGCGATAAAAGGCTTTATAAAGAATCTGCATGTGCCAGGGCGCCTCGCGTTTCACACGAATACCAAAGACCACATCAAACCCCTTTTTCCATTCCTGATAAAAGGAGGGAATGGTTTCTGGTGTATCTTGGAGATCACCGTCGAGGAGGATGACAGCGTCGCCTGTGGCGATCTCCATTCCGCTGAGAAAGGAGCCTTGAGAACCGAAGTTGCGTGAATGCGAAATGCCGACAACGTGCGGGTCTCGTTCGCACAGAGCGCGGATGACGGCCTCGTCTTCTGTCGGGCTGCGATCATTGACGAAGATGATCTCGTAATCAACTCCAAGCGTGGTGAACGCCTGGGTCAGGCGCTCGTGCATGATCGGGATCGCTTCGTGGTCTCGGTAGCACGCGACGATCGCCGACAGTCTTTCCACCTTCTGCGCGACGACGCCGAATCTTAAATGGGGGCTTGCCGCCTTTTCCCACGCGGCAGTCAGTTCCAGGCCTTCCCGAAGAGAAACGCGCGAAGTCCAGCCCAACTCACTGCGAGCCAGACTCGCATCGCCATACCAGTTGGCAAGATCCCACTTGCGGTTGGGCATCGACCCGAAAACCGGGCTTGCCGGAATCGCAAAGACTTCTTTCGCCAGCAGAGCGATATCAGCTAAAGAGGTCTCGGTGCCCGTTGCAATATTAAACGCCCGACCGGGTTGGGAGTGGCAAGTCACGAGAGCGGCCTGCACGAACGCTCGCGTGCAATCGTCGATATAAATAAAATCGCGAGATATCGCGGGATTGACGAAAGGGGGGTACGACCCCTGCAGTCCCAGTCTCACCAGAGTTGGAATCAGACGTTCACGCTCTTCCCAAGGACCGTAAACTGAATAGAGCCGAAGATGGGTGCACGGGAACCCTTTGAAGCGACCATAGTAACCTAAAAGATAGGAGGTGGCGACTTTGGAAACCGCGTAATCGCTATTCGGTTCGACCGGCCCCGATTCTGTCGGGGCGGCACTATTGACTCCGTATTCTGACGAGGTGCCTGCTTGCACGAAAGCATCGCAGCCAACATCAATGAGGGCTTGAATCAGGTTCACCGTGCCGCTGTAGTTCACCTCGTGGATGTACTCAGCAACGTTCTGTCTCTCATAAGCGCCGTACGCGGACAGATTAAAGACAGTACGAGGCCTGTATTTCTTGACTGCGGCGGCAACCTCGCGCGGCTGAGTAACGTCCAAGGCAATGCGGTTCGGGTAGGGACAATGAAGGAGGCGCCAACTGGCTTCGACATGCCGGGAGACGGCATACACGTCCGGTCGAAGCCTGGAGAGGGAAAAGAATAACTTAGCGCCAATAAAACCTGAGCCACCTACTACCCAGATTGGGCCTTGTAACTTGCGCGCTTGCTCTCGGTCAGCATCGGTCCAGTTGTCTGTCCACAGATCAACGTTTGAGAGAGTAGTTGTACTGTCCATCCCGTCGGTTTCGCTTAGGAAATCACCCGAGTTACAAGAGCCTGAAGCGACGCGGGATCTAGACCAGATTCCTTTTGATGATAATTCTGGCTACCGTAGCGTCCCTGCGGGTAGCCGGCCGCGTGCTGGTGATGTAGGCGATAATGAACTCCCAGGCTGGCTAGTGCCGCAGCGAGGTGTTCTGCCAGTCCTCCGCGGGCCGAATGTTCTTCCACGACGATCAGTTGGCGCGACGCTGCGACGCTTGCGACGAACTCCGTAGGCAAATGCGGGAGGGGCAATTGCGAAATGGCGAAGACATCAACATGTCCGTTCGCCGCAATCCATGGCAGCGTATTGAGCAGCGCGGGACCGATACCAGCCAAAGTGATTTTCGGAGGCCCGTTATGGGCGAATACGATCTGTCGCACCATCTTAAAAGATGGCAGCGATCCACTATCTTCGGGCCACAGGCCAAAGCCCAGGCGGAGATAGGCCGGTCCTTGGTGCTGAAAAAGCGCTTCGCATGCGCCGGTGATATCTGTGTTGCAAAGTGGGACGACACAGGTGAAGCCTGGCAGGCACGAAAGCACAGCCAAATCTTCCAAGGCGTGGTGGCTGGCGCCCATGATGCCATACCCGTAGCCTCCGCCGTTGCCCACTATCCTGACCGGCATTTTGTGTATTGCCACATCGAGGCGAATTTGTTCGTAGGGACGGAAGACTGCGAAAGGTGCGATGCTGTAACACACGGGGATCAAACCTTGTTGCGCGAGCCCTGCAGAAACGGAAATCATGTTTTGCTCGCAAACGCCGACGTTCAGGAAGCGCGAACCAAGCGCATCTCGCACATTCTCCAGCGCGTTATAGCCCAGATCGCCCGTGAGAAAAATGAGCCGCTTTTCCGACCTACCTTTCTGTTCGATCCAGGCAGAAAACTCCTTACGCATTAGATGTTGAAATCGGTCTTCCCAGCGCGATATCGGACAGCGCCTGAGTGTACTCATCATCCTTCATCGGTAAGTAATGCCACTCCATCCGATTCGCCATGTATGAAACGCCGTGTCCCTTGACCGTTTTCGCAACGATGCAT
Organism: Nitrospirales bacterium; assembly: GCA_038200775.1. Lineage (GTDB taxonomy): Bacteria > Nitrospirota > Nitrospiria > Nitrospirales > NS-4 > NS-11. Next base: position 574 of record JBBRRL010000359.1, on the reverse strand, counting down.
CGCGGTCCTTCTGCATCGGCTACCCGTTGATACGCCGCCTCCAGATTAGAGAAATCGTTCCCGTTGTCCGCAGTGGTCACCGCGAATCCGAAAGAAGCCCATTTATCCGCGAGAGGTTCCAAAGCGAGTATGTCTTTTGTGAATCCGATCCCTTGGAGACCATTACGATCAATTATGACAGTCAAATTTCTGAGCTTGTGCTGGTTTGCGAAGAGAGCCGCTTCCCACGTGGAGCCCTCATTGCAATCGCCGTCGGACAGAATGGCGAAGATTTTGAAAGATTTTCCGGTAAACTTCTGCGATAGAGCGAGTCCAGAAGCTAGACCTAGGCCGTGCCCCAAACTGCCTGTGCCGAAAGGTATAGACGCGATCGCACGGGAACACGGGGGATGCGCTGCTAATAATGTGCCGTCTTCATAGAATGTCGAAAGATCAGCCTCAGGTAACCGCCCGGAAAGCGAAAGCGTGGTGTAGAGCGCTGCTGCGGCGTGCCCTTTCGAGAGGATTATTACATCATCCGGACGAAGACGGTGGAAACAGAGGTCGACCAGAATCTCGAGACAACTCAAGGAGG
>JBBRRL010000358.1:0-3552 GCA_038200775.1 Nitrospirales bacterium | reverse complement strand
TGGCGCGCAAGTGCCAGTATGATGTGGTTCACACGCATCATGTCGCCAAGCTCTGCTTGCAAATCTTTGATCAGACCACGGCTCTTCACGAGCTCGGCGATCGCGAACGTGCATGGCTGGAATACGCGGCCATTCTGCATGACATCGGCTTTCTCATTAACCCCCGTCAACATCATAAACATTCGTATTATCTTATCAAGAACAGCGATCTCGCCGGATTTACAGCTGATGAGATCGAAATGATCGGTAATGTGGCGCGTTATCACCGTAAGGCTCCCCCTGAACACGATCATCGTACCGTCAAGGATCTCCCTCCCCAGTATCGCACGACCCTTCAGGTTCTGGCCGGCATCCTACGGGTGGCGAACGCGCTGGACCGGAGTCACTTCGGGGTTGTCAAGTCTATTGATTGCAAGATAAGCGCAAAGGCTGTAGAACTCACTCTGACAACCACCGACGACGCGGCCCTGGAAGTCTGGGCAGGTAAAGAGCGCAGCGATATCCTCGCGGAGGCATTTGGCCGGGAGATTGCGCTGACACCACGTATGGCTGTTGATCCTCAAATATGAGTGTCAAGCCGGGCGGTCCTCATCCCTATCCAGGCAAGCTTATCCTTGTGGAGGGAATTGACGGCTCTGGCAAAAGCACGCAGCTGAGCCTGCTTCGCAAATGGCTGGAATCTCAAGACTATAATATCTTCTATACCGAATGGAATTCCTCCGAACTCGTCAAGGAAACGACGCGTCGTGGGAAGAAGACCAAGGTTCTGACACCCCTTACCTTCAGCCTGTTGCATGCCACCGATTTCGCCAACCGACTGTACCACCAGATTCTGCCCCCGCTGAAAGCCGGCATGATCGTGCTGGCGGACCGCTATATGTATACAGCGTTCGCGCGAGATGCCGTGCGCGGCATGTCGCCAACCTGGCTTCGCAATCTGTATAGCTTTGCGGTCAAGCCCGATCTGGCCTTTTATTTTCGCGTGCCCATTGAGGTTTCTGTGTCCCGCCTGCTCAGCGGGACGCGCGCCGAGCTGAAGTACTATGAAGCAGGCATGGACCTGAACCTGAGCACGAATCTCGTGGATAGTTTCAAGATCTTTCAGTCACGAGCGCTGGCGGAGTACGACAAGCTCGTTGATGAATTCAATCTGACCGTTATTGATGCTACTCAAGAAATAGACGAGCAACAGGCACAAGTTCGCGAGATTGTATCTGAAGTGTTAGCGTCCTATAAACCCAAGCGGGGAACTCATGCCAGACGACAAGCGCTATTTTGGCGAAAGTTTGCCTTACCTGAGCCTGAGCGGCCTTAAGGGCAAGCTTATCGCGATAGAAGGGCCCGACGGCGTGGGTCGATCGACTCACATTGAGGCGCTACAGGAGTGGCTGGAGGTGCAAGGCTATGGCGTCATGACCACGGGCTGGACTCGGTCCGCGCTGATGTCCAAAACTATCGAGATCGCCAAGCAAGGCAACATTCTGGATGCGTGGAGTTACAGCCTTCTGTATGCGACGGACTTTGCGGATCGCCTGGAGCACCAAATTATTCCGGCCTTGCGGTCCGGTTTTGTGGTCCTCGCGGATCGATATATCTACACCGCGCTTGCGAGAAACGTCGTTCGGGGCTGCGATCGGCAGTGGATCCGCCAGGTCTTCGGCTTTGCCGTCGTGCCGGACCTTGTGTACTATCTGCGCATCGATGTGGAGACCCTCGCCCTCAGGGTGATCGAGAGCAAAGGGATGAACTATTGGGAATCCGGTATGGACATGCGCCTTGGCGCCGATCTTTACGACAGTTTCAAAAAATATCAGGGAATGGTCATCGAGGAATTCGACCGCATGGCTGAGGAGTTTGCGTTTCAAGTCGTAGACGCCCGCCGTCCCCCAGAAGAGATCCAGGAAGCGTTGCGAGCGCGAATTCTTCCGATTCTACGTGATCGCGGTCGACGACGTGTGGAGCGGCCAAAGCTTGCCGAGAAGGCTGCGACTCCCCCCGATGTAGCAGGATCGGCGGGCGCAACGTAACGTCCTGGCCGTTTCCCTGGTGAGGGTGCTGGAGCAAGACTATGGAAGTCATCTTTTTTCGACATGGTATCGCAGTGGACCGGGATAGGTGGAAAGGCAACGATGATGATCGTCCGCTCACCAAGGCCGGCGCTGGAAGTACAAAACTGACGGCCCAAGGTCTTCGCATCTTGCAAGTCCAGCCGGACGTCATTCTTTCCAGTCCATTAATGCGCGCGCAACAGACCGCTGAGATTGTGCAAGAGGCGCTGGGTGCCAAGAGCAAGATCGAACTGGTGGATGACCTGCGTCCGAATGCGCCGCCTGAGCGCCTGTTCATCCGCCTCCGAAACTTTTCCGACGACTCCGTCGTGATTTGCGTCGGGCATGAACCTCATTTTAGCACCACGATCTCGGCGGCGATTTCGGGGAAAACGGCTGCCTCCATCGCGATGAAAAAGGCCGCGGCGTGCGCTGTCTTATTCGCCGAGCAACCCCAAGCAGGCGCCGGAAAACTCATTTGGTTGATCCCGCCCAAGGCCTTACGTCTTCTTGGCAACTGTTCATAAAAAGAATTCTAGCCAGCAATTCCTTGCTTCTATTGGACCCATGACCCCGGCCCGCAAAATCCTCATCGTGGAGGACGAACGAGACATCCTCGAACTCGTCACTCACTATCTGGAAAAGGAAGGCTACCGGGTTCGGAGCGCCGCGGATGGGCCAGCAGGGTTGTCTGCCGCCCGTGCGGAGCGGCCGGACGTGATCATCTTGGACTTGATGTTGCCGGGAATGGATGGTCTCGAGCTATGCCGAAAGTTACGGGCCGATCCCGGCAGCGGCGTGGTGCCCGTCATCATGTTAACTGCGAAGGCTGAGGAAACAGACCGAATCGTTGGTCTGGAGCTCGGAGCTGATGATTATTTAACGAAGCCTTTCAGCCCGAAGGAGTTGGTCGCGCGCGTGAAAGCCTTATTGCGCCGGGCCGAGCGACGCGAAGATGATGGCAAGCCCGCGACGTATGGCGTCGTAACCTTGGACTCTGTCCGGCACGAGGTATGGGTTGGGGATCACGAGGTAATCCTTACGGCCAAAGAGTTCGGATTGTTAGAGCAGTTACTCCGGAATCGCGGACGGGTTCAAACCCGTGATGTGTTACTGAATTCGGTCTGGGGATACGACTACCACGGCACGACGCGGACGGTGGACGTCCATATCCGGCGTCTCAAACAAAAGCTTCCCGTGCTGGAGGACGCCATACTTTCAATCAAAACGCTGGGCTACAAGCTGCGGGACATCGGCGAAGAATCCTGATGCGACTGTCACTCCAATGGAAAATCCTTGCAGGGTGTCTGCTTGTGGCCGTCGTGAGCCTGGCCGTTGCGGGATGGCTGGTCTTGGACGCTTTCGAGTCGACGGACAAGGACCATCTCCGAGCCGGGCTCACTGCCCAGGCCCGGCTCGTCGGGGAACTTTTTGCCAGCCCGCTCGATCGTATCGCACCTGACATGCAGCAGATCGACTCACTCGCCGATAGGTTGGGCGAATC
>JBBRRL010000357.1:0-3564 GCA_038200775.1 Nitrospirales bacterium | reverse complement strand
TGGCCGTTCTGACTGAGACAGTTGGCCTGAGCGGGAATGAGGTCACGGAATTGCGCCGGCAGCTTCGCGGTGCCAACGCCGAGCTCAAGGTGATGAAAAATACCTTGGCCATGCGAGCCGCCGAGGGCACGCCGATGGCTGGAGTCAAGGACCTTTTCAAGGGCGCCTTGTCCGTGGCCATTGGCTACGACGACCCGGCGCTTCCGGCGAAAATCCTCCGCGACTTTATCGCGAAAGAAAAACGCGACAAGAAGATGCGGATCATGGCGGGGATGGTTGACGGCAATGTTTTCGATGCCGCTCGCATCAAAGCGGTCGCCGAGTTACCGTCTCGTCCGGTTCTGCTGGCCATGCTGCTTTCGGCCATGCAAGGGCCGGTGCGCGGGATGATGTTTGCGCTTTCTGGAGTCATGAGGAAATTTATTGGAGTGATCATTGCTGTTCAAGAGAAGAAGAAAGGAGAAGGAGAGATGCCGACTGCTGAGGGTAAGCTGACACAGGAAGAGATTTTGAAGGCCATCGATGTGATGCCGGTGCTGGAGTTATCTGAACTAGTGAAGACGATGGAAAGCCGCTACGGTGTCACGGCGGCGGCCCCCGTTGCGGCCAGTGCAGGGGGTGGCGGTGGCGCGGCGGCGGCGCCGGCTGAAGAGAAGACAGCCTTCGATGTCATTCTCACGAGCGCGGGTGACAAGAAGATTCAGGTTATTAAGGTCGTACGCGAAGTCACAAATCTTGGATTGAAGGAAGCCAAAGATCTTGTGGAAGCTGCCCCGAAGGCCGTGAAGACTGGTCTCACCAAGGAAGAGGCCGAGACCATCAAGAAGAAGCTGGAAGAGCAGGGAGCCAAGATAGAGATCAAGTAAGGGTCATTCACCGATGGCTTGTCGATGTGGGAGGACGAATGCCCGAAATTATTGGCAGTAGCACGTTAATCGAGCGCAAGGACTTTTCCAAAATTCCGCGAAACATCGAGGTGCCGGACCTCATTGAGATCCAGAAGCGGTCGTACGACCACTTCCTCCAGATGGATCTCGAGCCGGACCGACGCGAGGACAAGGGGCTGCAGGCCGCACTGACCAGCGTGTTTCCGATCGCTGACTACAATAATACCGCGGTGCTGGAGTTCGTGAACTATAGCTTGGGAACACCGAAGTACGATGTCCGGGAATGTGCCGAGCAGGGCATGAGCTATGGCGCCCCGCTCAAGATCCGTGTCCGACTTGTCGTGTTGGACCGCGAAGATAAGTCCCCGAATAAGAAGGTCCTCGACGTGCGCGAGCAAGAGGTCTACGTCGGGGAATTGCCGTTGATGACAGAACGCGGGACGTTCGTCATTAATGGCACGGAGCGGGTCGTGGTGAGCCAGCTCCATCGCTCGCCGGGCGCGTTCTTTACGCATGACAAGGGCCGCACGCACGCGAGCGGAAAGATTCTCTATTCCGCTCGGATCATTCCCTATCGCGGCTCGTGGCTCGATTTTGAGTTCGACGTGCGCGACATCATTTACGTGAGAATTGACCGCCGTCGAAAAATGCCGGCAACGATTCTCCTCAAGGCATTTGGATTCAGCACGGACGATCTTCTTCGTATGTACTACCCGGTCGAGGAGATTCTCGTTCAGAAGGGCAAGCTGTGGCGAAAGCTCGACGCTGACATTCACGCCGGCCTTCGCGTGCCGCATGATCTGATCGAGAAAGGCAGCAAAGAGCCGATCGCGCGCGAAGGCGCGAAATTGACCAAGGCCATGATCACCCGACTCAAGACCGCAGGGTACAAGGAGATTGAGGTCAAGCCGGAAAGCATTGTCGGTCGGACCGTGTTGGTAGATTTGATCGACCCGGTCACGAAAGAGGTCATTTCGGAGAAAAATCACCGACTCACGGAAGAGACCCTGGAAAAGGTGGCGCAAAGCAAGATTGAGACGTTTAAAGTCGTGTTCTGGGACAACCTTACGATGCCCTCGGTGATCGAGGATACGCTGGAAAGCGAGAAGACAAACTCAAAAGAAGAAGCGATGGTCGAGATCTACAAGCGTCTTCGCCCGGGGGAAACTCCCTCGATCGAGACCGCCAAGACTTTGTTTGAGAACTTGATCTTCAATCCAAAACGTTACGATCTCTCTCCTGTGGGTCGGCTCAAGCTCAATAAAAAACTGGGTCTCGACCTGCCGCTTGAGAAGCGGACATTGACCGCAGAAGACATCATCGAGGTCGTGCGGTATCTGGTCAACCTCAAAGCGGGCAAAGGCGACATCGACGATATCGATCATCTGGGCAACCGGCGTGTCCGGTCAGTGGGCGAGCTCCTCGAGAATCAATTCCGCCTGGGCCTGGTGCGCATGGAGCGGAGCATCCGGGAGCGCATGAACTTGCTGGATATGGAGGCGGTGCTCCCGCATGACTTGATCAATGCGAAGCCGGTCATTGCGGCAATCAAGGAGTTCTTCGGTAGCAGCCAGTTGTCCCAATTTATGGATCAGACCAATCCTTTGGCTGAGATCACGCATAAACGGCGGTTGTCGGCACTGGGCCCCGGCGGACTCACACGTGAGCGAGCGGGATTTGAAGTCCGTGACGTGCATCCGTCCCATTATAGTCGCATCTGTCCGATCGAGACGCCGGAAGGTCCGAATATCGGTTTGATTACGTCTTTGGCGACGTATGCACGAGTGAACGAATTCGGATTCATCGAAGCGCCGTATCAAAAAGTCCAGCGAGGCAAACTCGCCGGGGAAATCGAATATCTCTCGGCGATCGATGGTGAGCGCTACCATATCGCGCAAGCCAATTCTGAAATCGATCAAAACAACCGTTTAAGCGCAGAGATGGTCTCTGCCCGCTATGGCGGGGACTTTGTGATGGTGCCTCCGGAGAAGGTCGAATATATGGACCTGTCGCCCAAGCAGGTGGTCAGTGTCGCCACCGCTCTCATCCCGTTTTTGGAGCACGACGACGCCAACCGGGCCTTGATGGGGTCGAACATGCAACGCCAGGCCGTTCCCTTGATTCAGACCGAGGCGCCGTTGGTCGGCACCGGAATGGAGAATATTGTTGCGCGGGATTCGGGATATGTCGTACTGGCTCAGCGGGCCGGGACGGTCGAGAGCGTGGACGCCACTCGGATTGTGGTCAAAACGGACTTGAAGAAAAAAGAGCCGGGCAGCAAAAAGCACGAGATCTGCCTTGATACCTATGATCTCGTGAAGTTCAAGCGGTCGAACCAAAATACGAGCATTACTCAAAAACCCGTCGTCGCGGTAGGGGAGCAGGTCAAGCGGGGGCAGGTCCTCGCGGACGGCCCTGCGATCGATCGCGGCGATTTAGCCCTCGGCCGGAACATCCTCGTGGCCTTCATGCCTTGGGGCGGCTACAACTTTGAAGACGCGATCCTGCTCAGCGAGCGATTGGTTCGCGAAGATGTGTTTACGTCGATCCACATCGAGGAATTCGAAGTGGAGGCCCGCGATACCAAGCTTGGGAAAGAGGACATCACCCGCGATATTCCGAATGTCGGTGAGGATGCCTTACGGAACCTGGACGAAAGCGGCATCATCCGCATCGG
>JBBRRL010000356.1:0-3569 GCA_038200775.1 Nitrospirales bacterium | reverse complement strand
GTCATCCACAGAATGATTGACAATTCCAGCCGCATAGTCCGTCTTATGCTTGAGCAGCAGGACTGCGGGAGCGATTGGATTCGTACTCGTGAAACAGCCGGAAGCGCCCAGATATTGTGCCGAGCTCGGATTGGAGGCAGGAGGCCCGCTGTAATTGCCCGTGCAGTGCGGCCCGTGAGCGGCGTGAGCATAATCTTGAAGGGCTAGCGGAATGTTGTCGTCCGTATTCGCCTCGCCGTCTGTCAGAAACATGATGAAGGTCTTGCAGCACGGCACCTGCTTCGAAGGGCTCGCCCAGCCCGGTGCCGGAGTGCTCGCAAAGAAATAAGGGTCTCGCGCGCAGGCATTGGCTATGTAACCGTAGGAAGCGGGCAGGCAGGTCTCGCCTGCAGCCAAGGTGACGCTTTCAGTAGTCCCGATTCCCCCAGCGGTCTGGCTTCCTTGGAAGGGCGGTCCGCAGTTCGAAAACGCACACGGATAGAGGTAGCTCGAGTTCGTATAGGGTTGCGGCAGCTGTGCGATATAGCGGATGCCGGTATACAGGGTCTCGGCCAAGGGAGTGCCCGTCGCTGGGAGGGTTTGCTCGACACCCGCGACCATCGCCGCTTTATTGGAAGAGTACGTGGTGACGGTCGTCGTATCGTACGGGAGAGCCTGATTGGAGCCTATTGGCACAAGCACCTTCCCGCCGTCGGAGGTCGATCGGAATTCCAACAGCCCGAACCGCGCCTTGTCTCCCAGTTGCTGCAGGACGCCGGTGGGCTCGATAGCCACAACGAGATGGATGAGAAATTCACCGTTCGCCGGTGTGGTCGGAGACGAGGTAATCCCGCATGTGGCCGCCCCGGTGGTCGGTACCGCGACATCACTTCTGCCAATACAGAATCCGCCGCTCGGAAGAGTGCCCGTTCCCCTCAAATGCAGGACCAGCGATGATGAGGAAACGAGACCTTGGATCAAGGTTGGTATGCGGCCATTGGCGGCGTTTGTTGCATTCCCCTTAGCAATCGGGTTGGTCGTTTCGTTGGCGCAACAGGCGCCCAAGACTCCATCCTCTCCTTTGATCGTGATCAGCGCGGGGCTGCCGCTCGGCGGGCAAGAGGCGTCGGCTAAGCGGGCAGTTGCGCATTGCGCGCCGATCAATGCCTGCTTGAGCGCGTCATGACGCCGGAACGTCGCCCAATTAAGGAAATTCCCGTCCCAATCTGTCGTCGCAGGACAACGCAGATCGAACGTAGCTTTGATCGTCGTTTCAATGAATCGCTGAGAGGCCTGGTTGTAGCTGTAGCATTTCGTCGAATCAAAAAGACCGGAGAACTTCACCGCTTCGATAAACGGCGCCCCGGCCGCCGTACCGACGGGATACAGTTGCGAAGCCGTGGGACAGGCGGTATAGGGGATTGCCGCGTTCGTCGTGCCGTCACAGACGGCCCGGTATCCCATGCTGCCTGAGTTATCCAGCATCATTAAAACATTGGGGGTCACGGGCCCCGCAACGAAGGGCGGCACGCCGGCATAGTCGGCATTGGTGTTCGCCGCCTGAATCGAGGCGGTCCCAACGATCATTCCCAGGAACAGCAATGCGATGAACGACGGCAGTAGCAACAGGCTGATGCGTTTCATGCGAGGCTCCTTGCTGATCCGCGTTCGGACGGCAGTCATTGGCGTTATTCGGGGAAAATGACGATCAGCTGCACGATTTGATCATGGCCCCACTCAGGCGCCGTCCAATACTGCACCCGATATTGCGCATCGTTGCACTGTAAATCGTGAATCGATAACGGGGTGCCGAATCTATCTTCCACCTGTGCCATCGGCGCGAGGTGGTATGCGGTGCGATCGATGAGTAGCATAGTTCCCTGAGCCCTCGTCAGCATGCCGGCTCGTACGCCTGGCAATGTTCGATTAATGGCGATCGCCGGCACAGGCTCGGAATCCATTGCGTATACGGGCAATGTCAGCGTTGATAGTATGCCCAGTGTTATTCCTGTACGAACAAGTCTCATGGTTAAAGCCGTATAGCCTCGCGAGAAACAGCTCATTCTTATAATAACACCAGATTGTTGAGTCTTAGTAGAACTATCTAACGCCATGGCGTCCTCCCTGTGACCGATGAACATTGTTCCTTGTCATATCGGCTGCCACAGCTGTGAAATGAACGCTGGACGTGCGGGGTGACTTACGGGAAAGATGTAAGGGCAATCACCTTAATTGGCTTCGCGCTGGATACGGGGGCGATCGGCAAGAATCCACTGTCGGTCTTCATCAACGATAAGGCACGCGGTATGCCGGAATGCAGAGATCGTCTGAGTAACCGTCTCTCTGGTGAGACCCGTCAGATCTGCCATATTTTGATGGGTGAGTCGCATTTTAATGCGCGTCCCGGCTGGGTGTACTGCCCCATGCTGATCTGCCAGTGAGAGGAGCACGCGGGCCACGCGTTGATACGGAGTGCCGAATTGCACCCGCTTCATCTGGTCCAGGACGTGATACAGCCGGCGATGGGCAATCGTGAGCATGTCCAGCGCCAGGGTCTTGTGAGAGTGGAGGATTTCGAGAAATGGTTGCCGGGGAAGCAACAGGGCCCGGCATGGCTGTAACGCAATAATCGTCGTTGGTTGGTAATGACCGTCAAGCAGCGCAAGTTCTCCGAACCACTGGCCGGCCTCAAGCAACATAATGCCGATTTCTTTTCCTTCGGCATTTGTCAATCCCATCTGGACCACGCCCTCAAGCAAAAAGAACAGAATGTTGACCTGGTCATCCGGCCGGCAGACGTATTCCCGTTTTTTGTAGCTGCGAAAGTACGACGCGCGGGCAAGCGTGGTCAGGTTCTCTTCGGTAAGTCCGGTAAATAGAGGAATCGCACCGAGGGTTTCAAGGATCGACGCAGCTTTGGCTGGCTTCGGTGGTCCGACTTTCGCACTTAAACTGGGAGCATCTGCTAACGCGGGTAGGGGGTCGGGTGCCATGGCTCTATATCGGTAGAAAAGGCAACCTTCGTGAGGGGTAGTGCAGAAGTTCCGCAGGGGCCGGGTGTCAAAAAGCAGACCGCTGCGGTTTCCGTGTATTTTTGCAGATTTTCGTCTGGCGAGGAGGGAGTGAGGCAGCGTCAGTTTGCGACCGCCCGGGCCCCTTTCAATTTCGTATCGACAAGATTTTGACCCCAACCGACTAATTTCCCGTTCTCAAGCAATAGGGGGGTCAGTTGATCATCACGGAGATCGGCGTCATGTCGCTTCAGTTCCTGATAGTAGTATCGAAGATCACGTGCCTCATCGTCTGTATAGTAGTACAACACCTCGTATCGTTTGCCATCGACCTTGAGATCAGAACGCCGATATGGATTATCAATCGTCTCGAACTCAAGACAAATCCCTCCGGCGGCATGCACGCACCGGGAGACAGCATTCGTGCCCATTGTTCCGAAGACGACATCTTTTGTCATTCCGGGCTGGAGCATCTTCAGATGGGCCTGGTTCGCCTTGCGAAAGGTCTCGGTATTTTCTCGGCTGAGCGTCGCGCAACCAATCAGCATCAGCACCGTGATAAGAATAAAACTAGAAAGT
>JBBRRL010000355.1:0-3569 GCA_038200775.1 Nitrospirales bacterium | reverse complement strand
TTCTCGGCCTGCTTCTCCTCATAACTCTTGAAATGGATCTTCCCGATTTTGGTAACGCCTTCCACCAGGCGCGCCACATCCTTGCCGAATTCCTCTTCGATCTGCACCCGCGTACGAAGCGTATCCTCGATCGTGTCATGCATGAGACCGGCCACGATGGCGGGCACATCAAGCTTTAGCGCGATCAGAATTTCGGCGACAGCCAGAGGATGTGCCACGTACGGTTCTCCAGAGCGCCGGAGCTGTCCTTCGTGGGCTTGTGCGGAGAACTCATACGCCCGCCGTATCACGTCCACTTGCGCTTCCGGATTGTATCGCCGTACTTTTTCGATCAGCTCGTCAATACCGAGGGCCGTGGTCAACATGAAATGACATCCCCGCACTGACTCGGCCGCACGTCCTTGATCCGGAGTTGCACGGCCTCCGTGCCGTTCCACGCGTTGATTTCCAGACTGCCGGCCAGATCAACATGATCAATACCGTCGAATTCTCCATGCGTGCCCATGCCGTAGCCCAATGCAGTCAAAGCAGGACCCTGTGAGCCCCGCAGCGTCAGCTTGAGATGTTTGTTGCCCATTACTCTCACCGAGGTGACCTTGAGCCGTCGCAGCATGACAAGCGGTTCGGGGTTCCCTACGCCATAGGGCCCCAGCCGATCGAGTTCCCGAACGGTCGCGGGGGTTAAGCCTGAAGCGTGGACTTCAGCGTCGCAAAACAACTGGCGGGGGGCAACTCGACGCAACGGTTCCGCAAGCACCTCCGAGAGCCTGGCACGAAACCGAGAGATCGCCTCCTCCCGGATCGTCAGGCCCGCTGCCGCGGCGTGCCCGCCAAATCCTTCCAAGCCCTGGCGACACTGAGCGATCGCCTCACAGATGTTAATGCCGGCCACGCTGCGTGCCGAACCGCGTCCCGTGCCGTACACATTCACCGCAATGATCACCGTTGGGCGGTGATAGCGCTCGACCAAGCGGCTTGCAACAATACCCACTACGCCGGGATGCCAGGAACGGGAGGCCAGCACGATTGGCGTCGTCGCATCCGAGGTGGTACCTTCCGCGGTGATAAGAGCCTCTATTGCCTCGGCAACCGTTTTCTCTTCGATCTGTTGCCGTTCGCGGTTCAGTTGATCCAGTAATTGCGCCAAGGCGCGAGCCTCATCAACATTCTCGCTCAGCATCAGTCTTACGGCGTGTGCCGCGTTCCCAAGGCGACCCGCGGCGTTAATGCGAGGCGCGAGGGTAAAGCCGATCGTGCCGACGCCGCATGTGGCACCCACACCAGCCACGATTTTGAGCGAGCGCAGACCCAGACGGCGGCCTTCGGAAATCACATGCAGGCCTTGTCTGACCATCCTTCGGTTCTCGACGTGTAGTGGAGCGAGATCAGCGATGGTCGCCAATGCGACGAGGTCAAGATCATCTTCAAGAGAGGCGACGCCCGGCCCATACTTCATGGCATAAGCACGCACCACCGTAAATGCGAGACCGGCAGAACAGAGCCCCTCAAATGAATTGACGTCCTCCGAGCAGCATGGATTTATGACGACATGCGCTGGAGGAAGGGTCGCCTCAGGGAGGTGATGATCTGTGACGATGACGTCAAGGCCTAGAGCGTGGGCGAAGGCGATCTCGCTGAAGGAGGTTGTCCCGCAATCGACAGTCAACACAAGAGAGACCCCATCGCCGGCTATCTCCCTAAGTGCCTCGGCATGCAGTCCGAAGCCTTCATTAATGCGGTCGGGTATATAAAGCCCTGGAGTCATCCCGAGAGCCCTCAAAAACCGCATATAGATTGCGGCCGCAGAGGTGCCGTCCACGTCATAATCGGCGTAAATAAGGACACGTTCCCTCTGTCTCACTGCCCGATGAATGCGATCAACCGCTGCTTCCATACCCATCAACAAGTACGGGTCCGGGCGCGCTGATGTATCTTCGAAGAGGAGCGCTCTCGCCTGGTTGCCGGACAGTGCGCCACGCGCCACAAGAACGGCAGCAGTAATGGGATGTACTCTGAGACTTTCCGTCAGCGCACGTCGGGCATTCTCATTGGTAGGGCGGACATTCCATTCGCTGAAGGCTGAAGAGATCATGCAATTTACCTAGGTGCAAAGACTGTTTTTGTGACGGGCCCGCCGCCCTCGAATCATAGTCCAGGCTCTGCGGCTTGTCAAACGCCGGCACAGGCAAATCTACGTACCACTAATCATGATAAAGGGCCGGATGAAATCTGATTGGCTTACGAGGCGACTTTAGCAGGCACCACACTGAAACGGAGCGTCCCGATGGGACTCATATCGCAATCGCCGGTACCAGTAAATATCTGAACCTTGTATTGACCAATTGGCCATCCATTGTCAGGGCGCTTGATCGATACATAGCCGGATTCGTCCTCGGTCATAAGGATCATTGAGTCGGTGCCCAGGACAAAATTCGCCGGAACGTGGTCCGCGTGCTCGACCGACCATCGCCCTGAAACCCGGAATTCGCTGTCATGTTGATGGGTATGGAAGACGACGAAAATCTCGGGCACATCGACGGTGAAAATGGTGCTGGGTGTGACCGGTATGATCTCAAAGCTGCGATATTGTCCCATGATCATTTCTTGCCCGTGAGCGGTAACGATTGAAGAGAATAGTCCTGCGGGGTGTCTGTTTTCGAAAGAGGCGGGGTCGTCGAACCCGGTGGAAGAGGACGCTAATTCGGCGTAGGACGGAAGAATCGGACTGCAGACGGTAACAAATATTCCAACGATGAGGACTATAAAAACTGCCCTCACTGCCCCCCCTTCTGTACGTAGTTCTTGATGAATTCTTCGGCATTTTCCTCAAGAACGTCGTCGATTTCGTCGACCAATTTATCCATTTCCTCTTTAAGCTTTTTGCCACCCTCAACGACCTTAGGATTGGCCTTCGCTTCCTCCTTCGCCTGAGGACCGCTACGTTTTGGCTCGGTTCTCTTCTCCTGCTTGTCCATGGTCTCCTCCCGATATTTTCGCCGCGCGCCCCGTACGGCGTATCCACAGCAGGTTTGACAAATCTCAGCTTACCGCACGATATACTTCACGTCAAGAACACCACCAGCAGCACTTACCCTACTATTGCACCCACCCTCCCCGCGACTGCCAAGACAGCCGCTTTTCCCGATTGCACCCGCCCGCCCCGCGGCTGCCAAGACAGCCGCTTTTCCCGATTGCACCCGCCCCTCCCCGTGGCTCCATTGCACCCACCAACCCTGAGGTCTGCCAAGACAGACTTCGTTTCCCCCCGGACGCGCCGGGCCGCGTCCTTTTCCCGTAAGACGCGGCCGTGTCACGATTGCACCCCCTCCCCCTGGAATTGTTTCGACCCCTTGCAACAAGAAGGCAAGGGGTACCCCGGACAAACTCCCTTTCTCCCGGTCGGCTCCTTTGCCCGGCTTAGATTATGAGCGAGACGATGAGTAGGGCCACAATGTTAATGACTTTAATCATGGGATTGATCGCAGGGCCTGCCGTATCTTTATAGGGGTCGCCAACCGTATCCCCCGTAACTGCAGCTCTGTGCGTTTCCGTCCCTTTCTTACCCTGCT
>JBBRRL010000354.1:0-3576 GCA_038200775.1 Nitrospirales bacterium | reverse complement strand
GTCCCGCCCGGGCGTCCCGGGTGTCGATCCAGAGCGTCAGGCCATCCGAGCCGCGCGGCCGCGTCAAGTCCCCCTGTGGAACGTTTTCCTTGCCCCGCACCTCGACCTGCACGCCCAGGCCTGACTTGTTCCACGCCATCGAAACGTCCGCGAAATTGCTTTGTCCATCCAGAGCGGCGAAGTTGTCGATGCGGCACTCGACCGGAAGATCGATCAACGAGTCGCCGCCGCGGTTGGGCATTTCCTTCAGATAACGGCACGGATGGGTGAGGCGAAACAGGAACTGATGAGGAACGAGAGGCATGGGTCCTCCGCTTGCGGGCTCGCGACTGGTAGATCCGTCGCTGGCGCGTCCGGGTAACCAGCTGGTGCTCGAGCCGTCTTATGTCAACAAGCTGCGCGTGACGACTTCGCGGGCGCGGGCGAAGTCGGGCTGCCATTCGATTTCCGGCTTGCCGTTCAAAAGACAGTCGCGGATCTTTTCGAGCGAGTTGCGGGCCATGTGCGGGCATTTGTTGCACGCGCAACTGATGCCCGGCACCGGATGATAGCGGTGGCGCGGAAATTTGTTTTCCATCTGCCACATCATGTTCGCCTCGGTGGCGACCAGAAAATCCTTGGGCTCGGCAAAGCTGCCTATGTATCTCAGCATCGCCTCGGTGCCGCCGACGAAATCGGCATGCTCGCGGATGTTCGCCGGGCACTCCGGATGGGCGACGGTGAGCGCCCCCGGCATTTTCTTTTTGGCCGACAGAAGATCCGCCACGCTGAAAATCTCGTGGACCATGCAGGCGCCGTTCCACAAGATCATCGGCCGGCCCGTCGCTTCGATCAGGTACTGGCCCAGGTGCCGGTCGGGGACGAAGAGGATTTCTTGATCGGCCGGGACGCGGCGAATGATCTCTTCCGCATTGCCGGAGGTCACCACCCAGTCGGACAGCGCCTTGACAGCCGCCGAGCTATTGATGTAGGTGACGGTCTGGAAGCGATGGCCGTTCTCGCGCAGGATCTGCTGGTAGCGATCGAGCTTTGGCGCGGGACAGCTCTCCGCCAGGCTGCATCCGGCCAGCATGTCGGGCAAGAGGACGGTTTTTTCCGGATTGAGCATCTTGGCCGTCTCGGCCATGAAGTGGACGCCGCAAAAGACGATTACCGGCGTCTTCACCTTGGTCGCCTCGCGGGCCAGCTTGAGGCTGTCCCCGGTGAAGTCGGCCAGCTCCTGGATCTCGCCTTCTTGATAGTAGTGGGCCAGAATGGTGGCTTGTTTTTCTTGCTTGAGGTGCTTGATTTCTTCAACCAAATCGAGCATGGCTTGGATCCTTGTTTTTTGTGTGGCGCAGGAAGAACCCACAGTAGGCTTCATCAGGGGAACACAGACATTTATGTCTGCTTTTCGGTGGCACAGACCGTTTTGTCCATTGCGGGATGAGCCTACCCTTATCTTACGCTGGGGCCGGGGAAAAACCAGAATTGTTTTGGTTGAACCGGCGATTAAAGAGCTGCCGCTTACCCTATCTCTCGTATGATCGGCTTCGACCCGGTGACCCGGCCAGCCCACTACAACCAAGGGAAGATTGAGCCCATCGACGTGATTGAGGACTGGCAGCTTGGGTACCATGACGGCAACGCCGTGAAGTACCTTTCCCGCTGGCGCCACAAGGGGGGCGTGGAGGATCTGAAGAAGGCTAGGTGGTATCTGGATCGTTTGATCGCCTCGTTGGAGAAGTGAGGAATTCCCCTTGCTATATAATTGAGCGGTTGGGATGCAGTTGGTAGCCTGCGAAGGAGCCCCAAGAAGCTCGTGCAGCCAACGCCTGACAAACAGGTTTATTTTTGACGATCCTTTTTTTGAGGAATCGTCCAGATTTTCGTGGTTCCTTCCATCGAACCCGTGACGATTCGCGAACCGTCTGGCGAGATGTCCAGGCTTGCCACTGAAAAGGCATGAGCCTTCTGACTATGTTGGAGCTGATGTTTAGGGATACTCCAGATTTTCCACATGCCTGTCAGCTTGTTCTCGGCGTACTCATCGAAACCGCCGCTGACAACCGAAAGCGAATCATGTCCGAATTTTAGAGCGTTAACGTATTCCGTGTGTCCCTGCCATGTCGAAACCAGCATCTTCTTTTTCCAATCGTACAGCTGGATAGTCTTGACTCCGCCCCACGCAAACCATTTGCCATCCTCAGAAAACGCGATCGCCCATACCCAGTCCTCTTCTTTTGCAACTTTTGTTTTCTCGCCGGACTCTATCCCAAATTCATAGACAAAGCCTGTATACGTACTGCCAGCGACCGAAGCGTCATCTGCGGAAAAGGCCAGGGCAAGAACGTCGCCATTGTCATCTCGATCCAGCGTCCACGTTTTAATGACTTCGCCCGATGGAACTTTGCAGACCGAGACACGCGATCTTTTTTCGCCTTCCTTGTACCAGGCGTACGCCACCTTCTCCCCATCGTGCGAGAAGCAAAGGGCAGTGAAGTCCATTCCCTCACCAAGCGTCGCAATTTTTTTCTCTTTCTCGACGTTCCAGAGTTCCAGGGGGTGAACCGTTGTTGTTCCAGCGCGTCCTCGACGAGTGCATGCCACCGCAAGCAGAGAGCTTTTCGGACAAACGGCAATCACACCAATGCTGTTTTCCCTCTTGACGATTCGGAATATCTCTTTCTCCGTTTTAGAGTCCCAAATGACGACAATTCCGTCCGCGCCGTTCCTAATGGCAGCAAAAAGTTCCTTGGAAGTGACACCTTTTGGAGGAACCATTCCACTGGCCGCTACCCATTTCCCATCGGCGGAAAACGCCACACTTTTGACACAGACCCCCGATAAAGTCTGCTGGCCTTCCGCTCGCCCTGGTAGCATTAAAGCAACGAAGAACAGCCAAAGATAAGTTTTCATGTACGTTCCTTTCAACGTCGTATTATCGGGGTTTCCAGACGGGCATCAGAAAACTCTCCCCTAAACGATCCGACAGAAGCGTCTACCTGCTCTACGACACCTGCCGGGTTTCTTGCTGTCCCTTGAATCCTAAAATTTACGTTGAATCCGCAAATGCCCGGTCTGCCGCCCACAGGGGGGTGTTCGGGGCCTTGGACCAAGAAAAAGATATACGCGTGCGGCTGGATATTAATCTGCGTATACGACTGCGCTCTGAGATCGGCCCGTATGGTTCGCTCTTGTGCCTGTAGATTGCCCGCTCCTCCATCGGAAGCGAGGGTGCTTGGAGAGCCGGGGAATTCAAATGTACCAAATCGTGGTATTCCGCGGTTATTCGCGGCAAAACCGAGGATATGGTCCATCACGGCTACACGGACAGAGCCGACGACCACTGCCCTTGCAATGACATTATAAGTTTCAATTCCAGTGACAATGAGTGCCGTGCTGACCCCACCAACGGTCAGGGAGATCGTGACGGTCGTTGGTCTGAGCCCGCTGGGGTCCTCATGTATGTTTTGGTAGTTCAAGGCATACAGATAGATATTCGTATCTCCAACCTAGAAGCCAATCGGATCTTTCTTAATCAATCTGACAATGGTCGGATCGTACATGGGTCACCTCTAAAAAGTTTCCCGAAAG
>JBBRRL010000353.1:0-3577 GCA_038200775.1 Nitrospirales bacterium | reverse complement strand
GACATCGGCGGCAGGCTGATCTTCTTCACGATAACGGAGGTGCCTGAAATCGAGAGGGCCACGTTCTTCTGCTTGAGCTTTTGTTCGGAGGAAATCTCTTTAATAGCGGACACGACTTCCAGACCATCCATGATGGACCCATCGACAATGGTCTCGGTCGGTAATGCTTTGATGCCGAACCGTTCCACCTTAAACGATCCCTTATGCTTCTTGAGTTGCAGGATCTTGATGGATCCGGAGCCGATGTCTAGGCCTGTTAGATTCTCTGTAGATCCGAAAAACATGTGTCTCCTTCCACCTGGCGCACGAACCTGTTCGCGTTACTGCACGACTCGTCGGCGGATCAAAGTTTTGATCTCTGAGATATTGGTCGCGGTATAGAGTCGCCAATTCCGCCAGTCACGCGATGGCATGGAAATCAGTCCCTCTCGTTCCCAGCGGTAGAGGGTCGCCTTGGAAATATCAAACAGATGAGAAACCTCGATGGTTGAGAACGAACGGTTCCGGCTGCTTTTGGAAGAGTCCCAATCACTCGGCTTCGTCTGCACCCGCGTCCCTCGCGGGCCCGCAGGCCGTTCATCCCCAGCGGAGGAAGATTTTCTCATGCCGAGATCATCCTGAAACCCTCGGCCTGACGACCTGCCAGTTGATGGTAGTAGAATCGTTTAGAGGTCTTTTTGTTAATTATAAACACTGTAGCTCTTAAGTATAGTTAGTACTGTACGAATGTCAAGAATTATCGCGGACTGCGGAAATCAGGCGGCGGGTCAGGAGGAACGGCGGCGTCGGCTCGCAGAGGAGATGTTGAGTTCAGTGCGATATTTGGCCACGGTCCGCCGGGCCAGCAGTACATTTTGCGCCCTCAGGCGGGTGACAATTTCCTGGTCCTTCAGCGGATGGTTCTGGTCCTCCTGGTCGACCATCTTGCGAATCATTTCCCGTACGGCGACCGAGGACAGCTCAATCAGGCCCTCCTGTGAGCGTGGGATGCTGGCGTTAAAAAAGAACTTCAACTCGAGAATGCCTTGCGGGCAGTGCAGATACTTGTTGGAAGTCACTCGGCTGATTGTTGATTCATGCATTTGGACATCTTCGGCGACGTCGCGAAGGATCATGGGGCGCAGGTACTGCACCCCATGATCGAAGAACGGCTCTTGGAACTTGACGATGCTTTCTACGACGCGCGCGATGGTCTTATTTCGCTGCTCAATGCTTCGAATCAGCCATTGAGCCGCACGTAACTTTTCATCCAAGAATGCGCGGGTGGTATCGGTCGGATCCCGTTTTCCCACCAGAAACCGCCTGTAGTATGAGCTGATGCGAAAGTGCGGCTTGCCGTCATCATTCAACATGACGACCCACTCTCCCTCGGATTTGACAACATAGACATCGGGGATGATGGCGTGGCTATCCGACGCAAAAAACGGCCGTCCCGGTTTTGGCTCAAGCCCTTCGACGATTTTGGTGGCCTGTGTGACTGCATCAAGGGATACCCCCTGGGACTTGGCGATCGCGGCATAACGCTTGCGTTCAAGATCGGCCAAATGATGGCGCACGATTGACTCCACAAGAGAGCCGCCGAGGCCAAGTTGTTCGATTTGCAGCAGCAGGCATTCCTTAAGATCCCGCGCCGCCACCCCCGCGGGGTCGAAACCCTGAACAACTTTGAGAGCTTGGACGCTCTGTTCCAACGACGCGTCGGTGGACTTCACCAGGTCCTCGAGTGGCGTTCTCAAGTACCCGTCCTCGTCGAGGTTGCCGATGATCGCCCGGCCGACTTCCTGCTCGGCCTTGTCCAAGGGGGAGAGCGTCAGCTGCCACAACAAATGCTCTTCGAGCGACTCGCCTTGCATCATCGTTTGGTCGATCGACGGCATTTCATCACGCCCCGTCCGCGGCGCTTCCATATCTCCATAGCGTCGGTCATCGTCGAAGTACTCATCCCAACTCGAGGTGAGGTCATCCCGCTCTTCGCTCGGGGTTTCGGGAGCCGGAGCGACTTCGTCGGCCTTCGCCGCGGCCGGAAGCTCGTCACTCGGGGTGGCTTCGCTGTCGGCTTCATCGAGCTCCGGGCCGGCCTCTTCCAGCATCGGATTTTCCTCTAATTGCTCGGTGAGCGCTGCCTGCAGTTCCAGCCGGGAAAGTTGCAGCAGCTTGATCGCCTGCTGCAACTGCGGCGTCATGACCAGTTTTTGTGAGAGACGAAGGTCAAGCCGGGGTTGCATAGGGGGCTATTTTACTACAGACGGAAGGTCTCGCCCAAGTAAACTTCGCGGGCGAGGCGGCTGTTGGCCAGATACTCCGGAGGTCCCTCTTCGAGGATGTCGCCGTCATGAATGATGTACGCGCGGTCGGCGATCATCAGGGTCTGATGCACGTTATGATCCGTCATCAAGATTCCGATATTGCGGCTTTTGAGCTGCCGGATGATGCCTTGGATGTCTCCTACGGCTATCGGATCGATCCCCGCGAACGGCTCATCCAACATGAGAAAGTGCGGCCTGGTCATTAATGCACGCGCAATCTCTACGCGCCGTCGTTCGCCCCCCGAGAGAGTAAACGCTCTACTGTCGCGGACATGATCAAGCCCAAGATCCTTAATGCCCGTTTCGAGCCGCTCGCGGGATTCCTCTGGGGAGAGGTCAAGCTCTTGAAGAATCACGATCAGGTTTTGTTCAACCGTCAAGCGCCGAAAAACGGAGGGTTCCTGCGGTAAATAGCCGATCCCATGCCGGGCGCGCTGGTACATGGGCATTTTGGTGATCGTATGGTCGCCGAGGAAAACCTCTCCTTTGTCGGGCACGGTCAGACCGACCATGATATCAAACACGGTCGTCTTTCCTGCCCCGTTCGGCCCTAATAATCCGACGATCTCTCCCGATTGAACCGCCAGGCTGGCCCCTTTGACGACGCGGCGCCCCCGGTAGCTCTTTTGCAGCCCCCGCGCCTGAAAAAGTAGAGGGGCGGAGGAGTTCACTGACCTCCTGTGATGTCGCTGATGACCACGCGACTCGTCTCGACAATACTGCGGTCTTCTTTTAAAAACATCGTCATCTTTGTGCCGGTGACATGATAACCCTGTTCCCAGGCCTCGGGCTCGCCGGTCAGGACAAGTTTTTCGTCATGCTGGGAATACACCGCCTTTTTAGACTTCGCTTTTTTGCTCCCCTGCTCCATGATCACATTTCCAGTGGCTTCAATCAACGAGACCGCCCGGCTTCCCAAGGTGGGGAGTTCGGGCCCCGGCCGTGGCGGCGCAGGGGTCGATTTGGTTACCTTCTTGGTGGCAGCAGTATCCGCCGGTTGAGTTGCGGCAAAATAAGCGATCATATGATCGGCATGCATGGTAAAACCGGTTTTGACCATCACGACTTTTCCGTCAAAGACAGCCATGTTTTCCTGGTTTTTAAAGACAAGCGATTGCGAGGTGATGACAACCGAATCAGCCGACGGAGCGGGCGAGCCGTTGGCGGGGAGAGGCGCGGAAACAAAGCCTCCCCATAAGAGAAAGACGAGAAAGGTGGGGCCGTTAATAAACCTCCACACGAGCATCCCGGCGGATCCTCATCTCCTGGGT
>JBBRRL010000352.1:0-3578 GCA_038200775.1 Nitrospirales bacterium | reverse complement strand
GTGTCAGCACCACCGGTCTGTCCAGAGGACGTGCCTGACGCGGCAAACGTCACCGTCGCGAGCCCGGCGCTTAAGGCCAGTGCAATCATCGCCGTCGTAACCTTGGAACTCATAAATCCTCCCTTGAATAGTTGAAGATTGAAACGCGTGTAGGAATTTAAGGAATTCGCACGTGTCTGTCTTTTCCCCGAATGGTGGGTGCTTACTGCTACCTGTGACGATCACACAGAAAGCAAGGACGTTCGTAATCATTATCCGCTCCGCTTTCGTATCAAGTTCCGATACCTTGATGGTATTGTCGGTTGATACCGTCCAGATTATATTTTTTGAAGGTCTAAAATTTGGGGACGCTAATTACTATTTCGTCGCAGAGTCCCTTTGACAGTGTCCAGTGAAAATCATGATACAAACCACCTCACGATGTGAATATTTTGTATAATGACGGACGGCACGCCTACCGGTAAGTATGTAGCGGTTATCCACGGCCACAGATTGGAGGGGAATTTATGGGAGAATGTAATCACTATTCTTTAGGGACGGGAGCATTTTTAGCGGGCGCGGTCATCGGCGCTGGGATAGCGCTGTTGTTGGCTCCGCAATCTGGATCTGAGACAAGGGACATGCTGCGTGAATATGCGGACAAGGCCAAGGACGACCTTAAAGAACGCGGTCAGGGGGCCAAGGCGACCTTGAACACCGCCATGGAGCGCGGTAAAGCCGCGTTCGAATCGGTGAAGGAGCGGGGGAAGGAGACACTCGAAACCGCCAAGGATGCGGCTCGTGATGCCAGTGCCGACGCCATGAGAAATCGAACCTGATCGGCGATTTGCCGGATTGGGGCAGTGCTGCAAGCGAAACGTTCTAGGATTTATACAAGGAGAAATCATGCCAGAAGCTGTGGAGATGCTGCGGGAAGATCATAAGAAGGTGAAAGGCCTGTTTGAAGAATTTGAAAAGGCCGAAGAGGACGATGAGAAACAGCGAATTGTTCGAACCACATTGAATGAGCTGACAATACATGCCGCACTCGAGGAAGAGATTTTTTATCCTGCGGTGAGGGAATTGATTGAAGACGATGATCAGATGGACGAAGCGCTCGAAGAGCATCACGTTGCGAAGCTCATCATCGCGGAATTGCAGGACATGAAACCGGGCGATGAGCATTTCGATGCGAAATTCAAGGTCCTAGCCGAAAGTGTGAAGCATCATATCGAGGAAGAGGAATCCGAAATCCTACCCAAAGCCGAAGAGATGGAACTGGATCAGGAGGCATTGGGAGAAGAGATGGCGGAACGCAAGACGGAGTTGCAGGCAGAAGGCGGCGGCAAACGCAAGGGCGCAGCGCGGACTGCTACCCAGGATCGAGGGGAGTCTAAAACCAAAGCTGCCGCGAAGAAAAGCGGAAACAGGTCAAAATACCAAAAATCCGCGTAGGCATCGCGACAATTGAACCGAGGTACCACTATGCGACGTGAGCGGGCCCCTGTCTTTCCTAATCCGGACCCGGGCCCGCTCCCTCCCGGGCCGACCCCACCCAGTCCGAGCCCTCCCGGGCCCGGACCTATACCACCGGAGCCGACGCCTCCGTCGCCGATTCCTCCCATCCCAGGAATCCGATAGCCCGGTATCTGGGAAAACTAATAAACGATTCTGGACAGGAGATACACATGAGCGGGACGTTGACAGGAAGAGAGAAATATCGCACATACACAGATGACGCTGACTGGAGCAAAGAGGGATCAGGTGGCGCAAAAGAGTTGAACGTCAACGACGCGGAACGGTGGGTTTCAGCAATCAGTGGCGGGGCCTTGGTCGCCTATGGGTTGACGCGTCGCAGCTGGCCCGGTCTATTACTCGCGTTCATCGGAGGAACACTCGTTGCTCGAGGGGCGAGCGGCTACTGTGCCATGTATCAAGCCCTTGGAGTCAACACGAGCGAGACTGGCCGCCGCAAGGTGAATACTGATCGCGCAATTAAGGTCGAAGAACACATTACCATCAAGCGGCCTGTGGAAGAAGTCTATCGATACTGGAGGAATTTCGAAAATTTCCCGCGGTTTATGAAACATGTCGAGTCAGTTGTTGTGAAAGATGATCGACACTCCCATTGGGTTGCCAAGGCCCCTCTCGGAATGAAAGTTGAATGGGATGCGGAAATCATCAGCGAGATCCCGAATCAACTGATCGGATGGCGTTCAGAAGGAGCCGGTGACGTTGATAATGCAGGCTCAGTGCGCTTTGCGCGGATGTCAGATGGTGGAACTGAAGTCAGAGTAATGTTCCAGTACGATCCTCCGGCGGGCCTGGTCGGTGTTGCGATGGCAAAGATCCTTGGAGAGGAACCTGAGCAGCAGGTGCAAGAGGACCTGGCACGTTTCAAACAGGTGATGGAAGGCCAAAGCACAGTAGGGTCGCAGTCAGGAAATCAACAGCCAGGGAAGACGTCCTGACCGTCCGGCAAAGATCATAGTGCGCTACTGGCTGATGAAATCCGAACCTAACGACTTCAGCTTTTAATGCGGTCCAAAGATGCCACTCATCACTGGGACGGTGTCCGGAACTATCAAGCCCGTAACTACATGCAGGAGATGCGTCGAGGGGATCAGGTCTTTTTTTACCACAGCAATTGCGATCCACCGGCAGTAGTCGGAACTGCGGAGGTCGTGAGAGCAAGCTATCCCGACCATACCCAATTCGATCCCAACAATGATCAATACGACCCAAAGGCGACTAGTGAGAAGCCGATTTGGCAGATGGTCGACCTGCGGGCCGTCACAGGTTTCCCAACGCCGGTGCCATTAAAGACCTTGCGCAAAACCATTGGTCTGGAGGAAATGGTATTACTGCGCAAAGGCAGCCGGCTCTCCGTTCAGCCTGTCACTTCGAACGAATGGGACATCATTTGTCGGCTGGGGGAAAAAGCTACAGAGGCGGGGAGCGGCGTCTAGTTCGGGGGATGGCGAACCGAGAGCACCAGGTCGGCGAGACTTTTAAGGCTGGGCCGCTCACGATCCTCCAGCGCGAGGGCAATATGACTCTCATCGCCGTGGGAGAGACGAAGGCTCAAAAACGGCTCGGATTTTTTTGATTCCTTATTTTCCCACATTCCATCGATAACCTGGAATTTCTCGATGTCCTTGACGGCGACGGCATCATAACGGAAATACTCTTCTCCGATGACACAATCGAATAGAGTATGGCCTGCGGTCACAATGATCAAATTAAAGGCGCCTTGGTCCTCATATCCGTTAGGGATATGACGGTTCACATGAAAAGCTTTCATGGTACGCTGTTTGAGCATACCACGCACCTGTTCTACGAGATAATCCAATGAGATGTCCTTAAAATCATTAAGGACATCTTTAAGTCTTGTAATCAGCTGGTCTTCCACAATGGCCTCTTAATTTAATTCCAAATCTCACTCTAGCAGGGTGTCCGCGCTGAAGGCAAGCGTTTACAAAATCCGAGTGCATTTCTTAGAATATAAGAAAGGTTACACCGTTTCAGGGAGGTGCTATGTCGCGATCAAATGCCGGTTCAGGGGCGATCATGCTGGGTTTCGTACTTGGTCTGTTGTC
>JBBRRL010000351.1:0-3593 GCA_038200775.1 Nitrospirales bacterium | reverse complement strand
GGCCCGAAACAAATGTCCCGGGCCCTCACTGAGAATAGGGTCTTACTTAGGACCTCCCGGGCACCCGCGATCGAAGCCTGGAAATCCTTCGCAGGCTTTTGGATCGATACTGCTTGGGGCTTTGTCTGTGCGAGAAGTGCTTTCGATTTCTCTTTGATGTTCACTCTGCTCACTAATCATTCGCTGCCCCTCGGACACTCCGCCGACGCTGGAAGAGACCTCACCGGACTGCGCCCCTGACCCCATGGAGCCAGCATCCTGGCGCGACTGAGGGGGACGGCTTGAATCGGAAGGGCGTTCCTCCGGGCGCGATTGGGACGGGCGGTTCGCTGACGGGTTTCTGCCGTCGGCTCCCGAATCAATCGTGCCAGCTGCCGCCGCCCCGTCTTTCCTTATGATGAGAGTCGCAGGAACATGTTTTTCATGCAGTTGGCAGTAGACCCGGTGGCGCGTCGTGGACGGCTCGATGTTTTCCAAGGGAACAGAAATAATTCTTTCCTCACCTGGTTTCAGGACCTCCTTGACCTTCATGGTATCGATCGCGAACCCATGTTCGGCGTTGAAGTTATTAATCACCTTCAGGCGAAGCGGCTGTGTGCCACGGTTTTTTGCGTCAATGGTGAGGGTGTTGCTTGCGCTGTCGATGCGCCCCGGCCCGCTGGCTTTCCAGAGCTTTGCGCCCTGTTCCTCTACTGCCATAAAGCTCGCATCTTCGGCTGCCGCTGATCTATTGGCGTCGTTTGGATTTGAAGACATCTGTTCCGTTTGGGAAGTGGGGGCCGTGCCTGCAGAGTCGCGGACCGCGGTATTTTCAGCGCAACCGATGGTGACGATTGCCAGGCTGAAAAAAAGACATCGGCCGCTATAATCCAGAATTCCTCGTATATCGTTCATTGCTTATCTCCTTGTCCTGTGGTCGTGTGGTCTGCTGCCTGTCGCTTTATGTACGGAAGGCAACGACGCTATCATAGTCAGAGAGCACCTTCCAGTGACACTCTCCTTAAGTAGGGACACTATTTCGGCCCGCTGGTTGAAGCGTGAAATAAAACGTTGCGCCGCGCCCAAGCTGTGACTCAACCCACATGCGCCCGCCGTGGCGTTCCACGATTTTTTTGCAGATCGCAAGCCCGACTCCCGTGCCCGGATACTCGTCGGCACTGTGCAAGCGCTGAAAGATGAGAAAGATGCGGTCGGCGTATTGTGGAGCAATGCCGATGCCATTGTCACGCACCGAAAAAAGCAACTCCGGCTTATTGTCATGCGTGGCACCCGATACGCTTGCAATGTGTACGGTCGGGGGCTTGTCGCTGTGGTATTTCACTGCATTGCCGATTACATTCTGGAATAGTTGCGTCAGTTGCGTGCGATCCCCCGTGACGACTGGGAGTGGATCGTGGGTAACGATGGCACCGCTCTCCTCTATTGCTGTTTTGACATTGATCAATGCGGTCGTGAGCGCCGCTTGGCAGTCCACGGCTTCGAATTGTGTGTCTGCGATATCCACTCGGGAATAGCTCAGCAGGTCATGGATCAATTGTTCCATCCGTTCCGCTCCATCGACGGCAAAATCGATGAATTGCTGGGCGTCCGAATCAAGCTGATGCCTATAGCGCTTGGAGAGAAGTCTTGTGAAGCTCATCACCATTCTCAATGGCTCTTTCAAATCGTGGGACGCGACGTACGCGAATCGTTCCAGCTCTGCGTTGGATCGGGCAAGCTTCGCCGCCTGCTTAGCCTGCTCTCGGCCGGCGGCTTCGAGTTCGCGGGTGCGCTCTTGGACTCTTCGCTCTAGATCCTCATTTAAGGTGCGAAGTTCTCGTTCACGGTCCAACAATGCCGTCCGCGATACATTGAGCGATTGCGCCATCGAAGCGAAGGCCTCAGCGAACGTCCGCACTTCCATAGGACCTTCCATTGGAACGGGACTTGAAAAATCCCCTGCTTGCAGAGCGCGTGCCCGGGCGGTAAGGCGGACGAGAGGCCGTCCCAGAGATTGCGCAAAGGCAAACGAGAGGACCATTGCGAACGCGGCGAAAACGGCAGACATCATGATGACCTGCGTGCGCAGAGCTTGTGCAGGCGCGAAAGCCTCCGATTGATCCAAGTGGGCCATAATGCACCCGCCGCCGATCTCCTCCACGTACCGGAAACCATGCACCACATCGACATTTCGATAGTCACGCTCGAGCATCTCTCCATCGTTGCCCGCAAGGCATGTTTTCATCGGGGTCGTCATCGGATGATTGTGTACGGTGGGGCCAGACGTCTTCGCAGGGGTGAGGAAGACGCCGCGGGGGTCGGTCAGAAAAGTTTCCCCGGATTGGCCCAGCCCATATCGGTCGTTGAAGATCGAGAGGACTGCGGTGACCGGAAAACGCAAGACCACAGCGGCTTCGTGGTTTTCGGATTCGACGCGTAAAATATATGAGACTCCCTGCTGATCGGCGACAAACGCCGCCAGCTGATTTTCAGCCAGTGTGACGTCGGAGAAGGTGGAAGGTTCGTCGCCCGCCACGACAGGCTTCCTGGTGCGGTGCTCCATGCGAGCCGCGGTCGCCCCCTCCGTCTGTTTAAAATCCTCCAGGAGCCCCGCGAGGCAGGCGGTCTTTGCCCCGCTATCGTCGAGGCAACTCAGCCGGGCAATCCTAAGAAAATTATCGGCGCGTTCCACCTGGCGTCGTAGTAGTCGAAGCAGGGCTTGTTCGCGCGCATTAGCGGCAATGCCCACGGCGTGAGTCGCTTCACTTTTTATAATGTCTCGGGATGTGCGATACGCGACCCACTCGAGAGCCGTGGTCAACACCAGCGCAAACGCCACGAGGAAGAGCGTCAGCTGCGTGCGAAACGAAAGAGGGGCCGCCCGTGCCATACCCCAAAACTATAAATGAACGACTGCTCGGCCGATACCTTCTTAAGTAGGGTCGGGGGTTTTTTACGGCGCGGGCTTGGCCAGATCGCTTTTCTTCGGGATGTCGCGCAGGATGTCGGGCCGGATCTGAAATACCCCGGGAAGGGCGGATCCCTTCGCGAACGCCAGGTTGTTTTCCACGCGGCCCACGGAGAGCCGGCCCAGTACCTTCCCTTGGACATCGGAAGCAGTGAGTTCTGCCGCCGGGAGCGCCAGGCCATATTCTTTCAACCCCACGGGCTTGTCGGTTACAATCCGCTCAGCTTGCAATTGCAACACCCGGCTCAGGAGCCCATTGATCCGTGCGGAATCCGCCTTGGCGCCGGGGTCCCCGTCGATCAACCAATCCGGTCCTTCGTGCGTGAGTGCGTACTCGTCGTTTTCTTTTTTGATGACGAGGGTCTTGACCTCGTCGGCATTGGCCGCAATCAATTGCTTGTTTCGAAGCGCGAACAGATCTTTGGCGAGGTCTTTCGCGGCCGCAGCAGGCACCAAATACAACGGGTCATCGGAGGACGTTTCGGCATACGCCTTGGCAACACTCGTGCGGGTCAAGAATAGATTAATGGTTCGGTCAGCGCCGGTTGTTACCGGGTCGGATGGGTCTTCATGCACAGTAATTGAGACCAGGGGTGCTGTTAGTTCCTTTTTGACCGCATGCCGTTCTTGGGGGTCGTCCAAGAAG
>JBBRRL010000350.1:0-3603 GCA_038200775.1 Nitrospirales bacterium | reverse complement strand
CGCATCATGGTGGAAGGTGAAGACAAAGTCATGGTGGAGGGCATCGCGGGCGAGCTTGCGGACATTCTGAGAACGGAGATCGGCCTCGGGGACATTGCTCATGAAATCGCCGATGTGCTCAGGGAAGATATTCGTAAGGTCTGAGCCTGCCGGGCTGCCTCGGCCGGTGCGCACGTAATATCACGCTCATGCCCTCGCGGCCTCTCCCTGTTGTCGCGGTCAGTCTGCTGTTCGGAACTTTGACCGGCGTGGCGAGCACGTTCCTCCCGGTCGCGTCTCTCTCTCTGAGCGCACTTCTACTAGGGGTTTTGTTCACCCTCACAGCGAGGAGCCGTTGCAAGCCCTCCTTCGCCTGTCTGCTCTATACGGTGTTTCTTTGCGGCATGGTTGGAGCTTCCTTAGGCCAGCCACGGCCCCTCCCATCCGCGCTGCTTAGTTCTGCCGGGTCAGTCAAACTAGACGTCATCGGCGAAATCGCCGAACCGGTGCGATACGGTCCGTCGCGAGCGGCGGCGATAATTTCCCTGCATCGAATTCTCACCGAGGATGAATCGGTCCCTGTGGGAGGCCGCATCCGCCTGACATTGCGGGGAGCCGTGCCACGCTTGATCGTTGGCGATGTTATTCGGTTTCAGTCACGATTACACCTGCCGCACAGCCAGCAAAATCCTGGAGGGTTTGACTATGACGCCTATTTGCAGCACCACAGGATTCAAGCCCTCGGGACCGTTAATCTGGATGCCGGAAGCGGGCAACTACAGATGCTCACGCACGTCACGCATCCGATTCTCGATCGAGCCGATGTATGGCGCGGCCACATGCGTGAGGCCGCTCTTCGCACGCTCGATTCACGGGCGGCGTCTTTGTATCTGGCCCTGATCACCGGCGAGACCGGGTACCTGTCGCAAGAGGTACGAGACAACTTTATGTCATCCGGGACGACCCATATCCTTTCGATCTCGGGATCTCACCTGGGCCTCATCGGCATGGTCGCGTTTTGGCTGATCCGTAGGATGATTCTCGCCATTCCGGCTGGCTGGCTACTACGGCTGACCCTCAGGGCGACACCCACGAAAATAGCGGCCGCGCTGACAATTCCCATTGTGACATTCTACGCTGTCCTCGGTGGCGCCGAGGTGGCCACTATTCGGTCTCTTCTGATGTTAGGGCTTCTTCTAGGGGCGATACTTCTTGGCCGCCTGCGTCATCTAGGAACCGCGCTGGCGGTTGCCGCTTTGATCATCGTTGCCTGGGACCCGCTGGCGCCTCTGGACATTTCATTCCAATTGTCCTTTCTGTCGGTACTCGCCATTGTGCTGGTTGCGGGCCGCGCGACTCCCAACCCCGATCCTAATGCCGTGCCCCTCGAACCCGACATCTCTTCCGAGGACAGGCGCAGCCTTCGGTTCAAAGCAGCGCATGCCTTGAGATCGGTGACGAATGCCGGGCGAGAGCTAATTTTATTGGCGGTGGCGGTGAGCCTCATCACCGTGCCGATAGTGGCAATGCAGTTTCATCAATTCGCATGGGTAGGCCTTATTTCGAACCTCATTGTCGTGCCATTTGTTGGCTTTTGGGTCGTACCGATCGGTCTCCTAGGGTGCCTGGTCACACTGGTCATGGGAGCAACCAGCCTCCAAGGCGTCCTGTTGATTCAGTCGAGCCTCGATGGGCTGGTCTGGATGGTTCAAGGGTTCGCGTCTCTGCCGGGCGCGAGGTGGATGGTGACATCGCCGGCGGTCTGGCAGGTGGTGATCTATTACGGCTGCATCGCCGTCGTCGTTTGGAGTGTCCATAAATGGCCTCAGCGGTTGGCCGCTACACTGGCCGCGGCGTTTCTCGTGCTCTGGATCTGGTCTCCCCGGGATTTGCCCGCGAAAGAATCAGTCCGTCTCACCTTTCTGGATGTCGGGCAGGGTGACGCAGCGGTGTTTGAAACGTCTGAAGGGGCCGTGATGCTGGTGGACGGCGGTGGAGGCTCTGAGGTGAGCGATCAAGGACGGGCAGTCGTCGCGCCTTTTCTTTGGAACCGCGGCATACGCCGGCTTGATGTGGTGGTCGCTACCCATCCGCAACTCGACCACATCGGAGGACTCGGCTCCGTCCTTCGGGAGTTTCCAGCCGGAGAAATATGGACCAACGGCGTCGACCGCGACATCCCCTTCGTCCGGCGTCTGCAAGAGGTGACAACCACCCGGCATATTCCGGTCCGTCCGGTGTCAAGCGCGGAACCACCCATTGAGCTTGGCTCATGTCGAGTACACGTTCTCAACCCGCCTTCTCCGCGTTCTCCAGAATCGGCACTGCCTGCGACCCTGTCCGGAAAGCATCTGAACAATGCATCGGTCGTCGTCCGACTGGTGTGCGGGAACACCGCCGTGTTATTCACAGGCGATATCGAACAGGAAGCTGAAGAGCGTTTGCTAGAAGCAGGCCCGCTGGCGTCCGGGATCTTGAAGGTCCCGCACCATGGATCGAAAGGGTCGCTGTCGAAAGAATTTCTTCACGCAGTGAATCCGGAAGTCGCCGTTGTCTCTGTTGGGCATCACAATTCTTACGGACATCCTGCTCCGGCAATGCTGGACCTCTATCGGCGGTTGAACATCATGGTCTTTCGCACAGATCGCCATGGGGCCGTGACCATCGTGCAAACCCCTTTCACAAGACGCATCACTTGTGA
The DNA here is from genome assembly GCA_038200775.1 of Nitrospirales bacterium. Lineage (GTDB taxonomy): Bacteria > Nitrospirota > Nitrospiria > Nitrospirales > NS-4 > NS-11. The sequence continues at coordinate 923 of JBBRRL010000350.1, read as the reverse complement.
AGCGGCGCAGCGTTTACAGGCGGTTACTGCGCACCGCACGGGAAGCTGGAACGCAGAGCTTGAAAATGTCCGGCGACTATGGACCGCTGATATGCCTTGCAATGGAGATGCCCTCCGTACATGAGGGTGGTCTTCTTCGATGCGGCAGGGACGTTGTTCCAGGTCAAAGGCTCGGTGGGGCAGGTCTACCTGGACCATGCCCGGAAGTATGGCGTGAAGACCTCCCGCGCGGCTCTTCAGGAGGCATTCCTCCGGGCGTTCGATGACGCGCCACCTCTTGCATTTTCCTTGACGGGCGCGACTGATATTAAAGCTTGCGAACGCCTATGGTGGTTCGATGTTGTTCACAATGTCTTCTACCGGGTCGGCATGTTTGAAGGCTTCGATGAATATTTTGAAGATGTGTTCACGTACTTTGCCGGTTCCGAGGCATGGGAGCTATACCCCGAGACCCTTGCCACCCTGCAGGCATTGGAAGAGCGGGGAAAGGAGCTTGGCATCGTCTCGAACTTCGACTCGCGCCTGTACGAGATTCTAGTAGGGCTCGGCATCGACAGATTTTTCGAGAGTGTGACGCTTTCCAGTTTTGCGGGCGCGGCCAAGCCTTCACCCAAGATTTTCATGAGAGCTCTGGCAAAACATGGAGCGCTCCCTGAGGACGCATTGCACGTCGGAGATAGTCTCAAGGAAGATGTCTATGGCGCGAAGGCGGCTGGCATCAAGCCTGCGTTCCTGCAGCGGGAGGGGACCGCCTGTCTTGTGTCAGAGGCACCAACAATCACAAATCTGTATGAAGTGATCACTCTCCTGGACAGAGGATGATCCTCTTGCGCCGGGAAGATCTTCACGGCAAGATGTCTTATGAATAGGCTTTGCGGAGAAAGAGGATGACAGCGGTGAATGACATCAAGGTCATGATGGTG
>JBBRRL010000349.1:0-3609 GCA_038200775.1 Nitrospirales bacterium | reverse complement strand
TAAATTTTGCGGCGCCTAATCAGGGATTGCAGGCGCTCCAAATGAGGAAAAACGAAGAGATGCAAAGGATGAGGCTGACAGGAGCGTGTCAGCCACAACGTCCGGCTTGCATTTGTCAGGTCCCTATGTCCTGGCGCAATCCCAGCCCGTTGTGGCTATTGGTGAGGGGACAGGTCATCTTCCAGTGAGCCGCCACATCCTGATCGTGCCATCGCGGCTGCCGCTGGCGAGGAGGCCGCCCTTCGGGGAGTAGGCAAGGGCGGTGACGGCATCGGGGCTGCCGGTGAGCGTACGGAGGGGAGCGCCCGTCGCGGCGTCGCGCAGGACGATCTCGTGCGCCGTGCCGCTCTCCGTTCGGTGGGCTTCCGCGCTTGCGAACTGGAGGCCGTTCGGGGCGAACGCGACCGCCGCGATTCCGTCGCAACGGTTGGGCATTCCCGGCATCGAGAACGAGACCCACGCCTCGCCGTAGGCCGCCACCGCCGGGGTGATCGACAACTCGATGACCGAGCCGGCGCACGGCGGAGGCTGGAAAGCCTGGCTGGACGGCTATGGCCGCTCCCACACCGACACGCTCTCCCAGGAGGTCACGGTCCCGTCCATGATCAGCACGACCAGGCTCAGCGTTTGGCTCCGCATCGACACCGGGGAATCCACCAGAGCGGCAGTCGATCACTGACCGTGCAGATTCGCAGTTCCTCCGGGGCGGTCCTCCAGACGCTCGCCATTTAATCGAACGCTAACGCCGCGTCCGGCTACTCGCAGTAGGCCCTCGACCTCTCCGCCTACAAGGGCCAGACGATCTAGATCTACCTGGCCGGCGGAGAGAACAACTCTCGCACCACCTCCTTCGTCGTGGACGACTTCGCGCTGAACGTACAGTAATCCACGCCGGTACCCCAACGCAATCGACCCCGTGGCCGGGCTGGCGACGGGGTCGATTGCGAGTCTGGTTGTATCTAGTTTGCAGTATCCGGCCGGTCCCAGTAGTAGACACGGGAGCACCAGGGATCGGCAGATTCATCAGCTTGGAGAACTGTCTAAATATACATAAATGCGTAAACCTCTATGTCCTGAGATCCCCAATACCACCAGTTGTTGTTCGGATCCTTTCCCTTGTTGATCTGGTGGAAATCCCACCATCCGATAGCGTCGATCTCGATATTTTCAACTTCCATCCCGCCGCCGTTAGCATAAGGACCCATGGGATCATTAGGAACCTCGATATCGACTGGCGTACCACCGCCCCAGAGATCGCTGCCAGTCAAGTCGGCCTCGGTCCAAGTGCTGGAACTAGAACTGAGAGTTACCTCGTCGGTCCACGTAACATAGATGTTTATTGCCCCACTGGTCGGGGAGATGTCGAACGTAGCGTCTGCGTGCGCGGCGCGTGTGGCAACAGCCAAGAGAAAGAGTGTGATGCCAAAGGAACATATCATCTTGAACATGTGACAGAATCCTCCTCGCGAATTGTAGTCCAAACTCCGGTCAGACGTGATCAGCAATTGTGACGAAGCTTCTCACGTTGACAAAAACCGAGCGTGATAAGCGCTATTGTAGAACCTACTGCGTATTTGCGCCTCCTTTCTTATACACACAATTCTGGAGGTGTTCTAAAAACTCAGAGGGTGGCAGAGCTCCAACGAAGGGAGACGGCGCTATTCGCCGGGGCGGCCAGGCTCGTTTGTCAGAGTCAATTCAATTCCGTCCACATTACTCTTTCCGGGCACGATTGAGATTGCGCCCCGTGCCTTCGGTTTAATGACTAGATAGACGCCTTGATCCGGCTTGACTTCGGACAAGCTTGGGCGGAGGAAGATCGCTTGGGCGGCTTGTTCGGCAGATAAATCAGAGAACCGGAGCTTACCCGCGATAATGGCCAGGCGTGCTTCCTCGTTCAGTCCACCATAGAATAGGGCCGTGTACCGCTCGTGAAAGAGCCGATTCGTCAGTCCCAGGAACGGGAATACCCGGCCGCCGCTGGACTCGCCATCCTTCCCTACTTCGCTGTACCACGCAAGGCCGCCTGCGATTTGATAGGGAGACAGGGTAGTCACAATTCTAGCCTCCAGGTCCATGCGCACCTTGCGCTCGTGATCGTTCACGCTGACGTGGTTGAGGCCGGTCCTCGGAATGCGGGCGGTGGCGAGCATCTGCAGCCATGGCTTGATGATGTGAGGCGGTACTTGCAATGCATCGTCACGGTACCACCGGTTGTTGCGGAAAAGATACACGTCGTTTTCCGACTGTTTCCACGACAGGTCCTGTTCCGAAGCCAATGCATTCAATTCCTTTGAGAGCGATACACCAAGCTTTCGCTCCCTTTGTTGGTCAGTGAGAGGCACGCATGGATGATCGTAGTAGTCCGACACGAATTCAATGGGAGCGTTATCCTTTAGCCACTTAAGCCGATCTGCGAGGCGCGGGGGGCCAAGCCCTTTCGGATGCACGGCCGGCTGGGCCTGTTGTAGAGCGAAGGCGGCATCGCCTGGCCACACCGTGCTTTTCCGATACTGGGCTAGGCGCTTCCAGTTTGTCGGCACGTTTTTTTTAAGCTGTTCCACCGCTCGAACAACACGATCCTGATCCATCGGTACGGTGATCATTTCAAGGCACCGACCGACGCCGAAGTTCATCGTGCTGAGTGCTTCTTTACCACCGGGATGGATGACGCCCATGGTGATGGTTATGCCTTCGTTGACGAATACGAGCGTCGCGTTTTCGGCGACGGGGTCAATTGATTTCGGACCTCGATTGAACCAGGTTCTGAGAAAGCCCTGAACGTCGGTTGGAAGGTCGCTGGCATGAACCGTGGTAGCGCCCTCGTTCATGGAGCCGTCGGAAATCTGGGCGCTCGGCCATATCTGGTACAGTAGGGAATCCATTAAGTGATCTGCTATGCGCTGTTTCAACTCGGAGGGCAAGCCATTGTAAAACTTGTCCTTTGCAGTAATTAGGGGCGCAATTTGGGGCTGTACGGCGCTGACGTCAACCTTGCCGTGATCGGCATTCAGCGCCGCAAGTACGAACCTACGCTGGGCGGCAATGGCCGCATCTCTCTCAGAGAGGTATATCTTCCACCAGGTCGAGCGCCGCTTTACCGCCTCTTCGGACATGTGGAAGACATAACCGTGCCCCTTAGCGACGGGTTCCCATGTGCCTGGCGCTAGATCAGCAATGGCCTTCATTAGCGTCAGAAGAGGTCTGTTCTTGAGGACGATCTGCAACCGGAGGGCCGAGGTCTCGCTTCCGACGCTAAGTTCTAGCGCCTTGTCCGAAAACTGATCGCATAACTCGCGCAATGAAACCCCTTCGACGTCCAGCGATATGACGCGTTGCAATCGGGAGTCTTTGTCCGACCCGGCGCCTGTTGGGATCAAGTGCCCCTGGCCGCTGCCACGGGCGCCACAAGAAATCGCAATAATTGCAATTGTCAGCAGAAGAGTTCGGGGTGTAGTACAGCAGTTCATCATCTCAGTCATCAACCTCCGCGCGTCAGTATGGAGACTTTCCGAAAAACCGACACTTGCACGAATAGCCAATGTCGCCAGGGGATAAGCAAGCCGCCTCAATCATGACCACAATGGCGGGGCGTCGCCAAGGTCGGAC
>JBBRRL010000348.1:0-3609 GCA_038200775.1 Nitrospirales bacterium | reverse complement strand
GAGTGATCCGAAAACAAGGCGGGCCGGGGCATCGTGGTGATGCGCCCGGCCCGTGCCTTGTTCTGGGTGGTGTTAGATGCGGACGCCTTGCAGCGAGCGCAGCGTTTGCCTGACGTTTTGGACTTCCTTTTCGCTGGTCTTCTGCTCGCGCATGGCCTGGCGAATGTGGTCGCCCACCTTTGTGAGGCCGTTGATGGCTTCGCGGAATCCAGTTTTGATGGATTCGATCTGCACCAAAGCAGCTTCCAACGAGGACTTGGTTTCCTCTTTGGGTGCTGCTGCTTGGATGTGGGTGGTGCCGGAGCCGTTGGCTGCAGCGTGGGGGTGTTGTGCGTTGGTGGCTTGCATGGGTGGTGGGGTGGGTTGGTGTTGATCCGCTGGTGGCGGAGGAGTGTTGGCCGGAGCCATGGCGGGCACGTCATCGACAACCATGCGCAGAGGCATGAGGATCATCTGACGGCCAGCCTGGCTGAACCGGAGGGGCGAGATCGGGTCAATGATCTCAATGCGGGTGAGGCCAAAGCGCAGGGCTTTGAGCAGCATGCGCTTGTTGCAAAAGATCGTCACCTCAGGGCCGGTGGTGCCAGCCTCCGCGATGTGGATCTTCGTCCATGGCATGTCGGGTTTCGATTTGCCGAGGAAGGTGAGCCGACTAATTTCGCACCGGCCGCAGGGCCGGTGGGGGCGGCAGACGCTGAATATGCAGCCGACCGTCATGGCGTCGAATTACTGCTGCGCACAGGCCGTGACGGCAAACTGATCATGGCGAACACGTTGGAATGGCTCATGCAGACCGCAGGATCAAGGGGAGGGGGATTCTTCGCCACACATCCCGGCACCGAGGATCGCATTCAGAAAGTCCGGTCAATGTGATTAACCCAAGAGCTTGGTATTGTCTCCGCCCATGCAAGCTCCCGCTAACCTTGAGCGCGAGAAAACATCCTCTATCCACAGTCGCGGCTGTCGTGTTCGCAATGATGCCCATGATCGGTGTCATCAGTTGCCAATCGACCGGCGGGAAAGATCAAAACGTGCAGGAACCTAGAGGGTCCCCGGGGGTCGGAAGCGCTGTAATCGGCGGTCCAGTGCAAGGAAAACGCGCCGTCAATGGGAAACTGTCTGGAGCGCTTGCGGGCGGGACAATAGGGAACTACTTGGAGCGCCAGGATCGCGACCGAACGGCCGCCGCCATTGCTGTCGGCTATCTCCCGGAGCAAGGTGAACTGGTCAAGGTTGAAGCCGTAGAGGCGTCACCTACGACTGCCCGTCGCGGCGACATCGTGAATCTCACTTCAACGTACACGATTCTGACGCCCAACAATCAGCCGACGATGATTCGTGAAAGACGTGAAATACGCCACAATGGCTCTGTCGTCGCGAATCCGGTCATAGATGTTCAGCGCGCCAATGGGACCTTCACGAGCACCCTGCTGATCACGCTACCGCCGAACGTAGCACCCGGCACCTATGATGTGACTACAACAGTATCCAAGGACGAGCGCACATCACAGTCCATGACAAGCTTCACTGTTAAGTAACATATCGCGACATTGCCCTCATTCGATGTCCAACGGTCGCCTTGACAGCATTCTCAATGAAACGCTATTCTCCGCTCTCCTCAAATAGGGCAAGGATGAATTCTGGATCGGGTCAAGATGTCCAGGGAAATGGAAATCAACATCCGCCCCATCTTCTCGACGCCGCTCCTGGTGTTTACGATCCCCGATTACGACCGCATTAATACAGAGCTTCAGGCCAAAATCCTTGAGCGAGAGGCAGGCCGTCCTCCAGATCCCGACCATGAGGTCATCGGATGGTCTTCGCCTCATGATATGTCGATGATGGAATGGGCCGGCACGGTGATGGAAGATTTGCTCTCCCCAGTCATCGAAGTCGCGACGCAAGCGACCGAGTTCTCCGAGCGGGCTCCTTCGCTAACAGGCTCAAAACCACGCTGGCAGGTCGTTGAAGCCTGGGCCAATGTGCAGCGGAACGGCGGCATCAACGCCGTGCACCCACACCCGGGGACTTTTTGGTCTGGCGTCTACTATGTCGATGTGGGGGATATCTCGCAAGACAGCGGCTGTGGAGGCGACCTTCAGCTCTTCGACCCTCGAGGCTGCCTACCGACGATGCTGGCGCCGTTTCTCCGCTATGCGGTGCCTGAGCTGTACGATGCGGGAAAAAGCATTTCCTTCACCCCTGATGCCGGCAAATGCGTTCTGTTTCCCGGATGGCTCTCACACTCTGTCAGTCTCTATACTGGCAAGCGGCCCCGGATCAGCGTAGCGTTTAATCTCGATCCACTTATCGATGAATTTCCCGATTGGCGTTTTACGAAGTCAAAACCGGCTTCAATACCATGACGCCGGCAATCATTCAGCCTGGCGGCATCTGAATCGGAGATCTTCTAGCATGGCGTACAGCCGACTTGTCCCGATACGATGCCCATACGTCCACTAGCGTTTGCCAACGCTTTAGCGTTCACCACCGCCCTTCTGGCCATTCTCCTGATATTCCTACGAGTCTTCGCCCCGGCCTTGTTCGTCTTCGTATTTAACGCGCAGTTCTTTGGAGCAGACGTCGCCATGCTCCTCCCTGCACAATCCCCCGCGGCCAAGTTAATCGCTGAATTTCTGACCTTCGTCGCTGGTGCCTGGGCCTTCGGCCTGGTCGGCGCTGTCCTGTATAATCGTTTCATGAGGTAGCGTTTTTCCTTCAGGCTGTATGTGCGCGAAGACTACATTCCCCATCCGCCGCTGAGATGGATGTTGGTGCCGTTCACATAGCGCGCCTCATCGCTAATTAGGAAGCGGACCACGCCGACCACATCCTTCAGCTCGCCGATGTAGCCAGCCGGGATCTTCTTCACCATTCCCGCGAGTTCAGCCTCGGGCGCGCTGCCGGAATTGATGAAGCCTGGTGAAATCGCATTCACCGTGACGCCGTACGGAGCCAGTGTCTTGGCGAGGGTCCGTGTCAGAATCAATACGCCAGCCTTTGCAATGTAGTGGGCGGTGAGTTCCGGCTGGGCGATCATTTGGTCGGCATTGGCCATGGAAAAATTAATGATACGTCCTCGTTTGCGCGCCTTCATACCGGGAGCAATGGCCTTCGTCATATAAAATACCGAATCAAGATTATTTGCGAGCATGTCGCGCCATCCCACGGGAGTCTCTTCCAAAATATTCACTCGATGGTAAGGCCCTGCCCCATTGATGAGGCAGTCCACCGATCCAAATTCTGTTTCGACCCTTTGGGCAAACGCGGCCGCCTCTTCTGGAATGGAAACATCACAGCGTTCCGCAAGTACGCGGATTCCTAGCTGTTTGAGCTGCCGTGCCGTATCCTCCGCGTCCTGCTCGGACGAACGATAGCAGAAGGCGATCTGCCAGCCCGCTGCAGCAAGGTCGAGCCCGATTGCGCGGGGGATTCCCTTGGCGCCTCCGGTGACCAACGCAACCTTAGGACTAGTCTCGATCATCGCGAGCGGTTATATCATTCCCTCGTCACGCTTACAATTGACCCCAACGCCGATTGTTTTCCCGATGGTTAGACTTGCCAGTCATGTCGTATACGTTAAAATTGCAACGAACGACTATTCATAGT
>JBBRRL010000347.1:0-3609 GCA_038200775.1 Nitrospirales bacterium | reverse complement strand
CAGGTGTCGATCCCTCGAAGGATCGTCTGCGCTTCGTGGTTGAGATGCACGTACTGTACTCCCCCGCTCTTGGTCGCCGGCACGGTGACAAGCCCATGCTCAAGATCGACGTCGGCCCACCGGAGGCTAAACTCTTCCATCTGTCGCATCCCCGTCAGTACCGCTAGCCGAAGCAAGGGATGATAGGTGGCGTTCAGTTGCACAAGGATCTTCCGTTCCTCCTCGGGAGTGAGATAGCGAGTCCGCCCCGGCGGTTCTTTGAACATCTTAATTCTCGAAACAGGGTGGACGGCGAGCTTACAATCACGAATGGCCTTGTTCAACACTCGCCGCAGGAAGCCCATATAACGATTGACGGTCTGCGGGCTTCGCCCGTTCTCACTCATTTTGGCCCATGCTTGTTCTAACGCAGCCGGGGTTAGGGCATTTAGCCGAGCCTCTGGGAAAAGCTCTGTCCAGGCTTTCTTGTACCGCTTCTCATCGCGGGGGGAGCAACCTGCGAATGCGGCCATATAGCCTTCCAGAACCTCGCTAAGCTTGGCAAAGCCCCCCCGCTGATAGCGCTCGGGGAAGAACCGTCCTTCTTTTTGTTCTTGCTTGGCCTTCTCATAGAAGTCCCGGGCTTGTGTTTTTGTCGTGAAAGTCCCGAAGCGCCGCTCTCGCCCTTCATGGTAGAGCCTGACTTTCCAGCCGTTCACCCGGCCGTGAGGATCTTTAACCGGCAGTAACCCTCGATCTCTTCTTCCTGCTCGTGCCATCGACTACCCTCCTTTCTGCGCCTTTGACGCGTGTTTGAGCTCACGTTCCAGCAGACTACGAATGTAACCGCTAGCCGTGTATCCCTGTAACCGCAAGGCATCGAGCTGGGTCTTCAGCGGTTCGGGAATCTGAATGAGCATTCGTATCATCTTCATGTTTATTGTCTCCATTGTGATACATACAACGTTATGTATCATATGATACATACGGATGTCAAGTGCTATTTGACGATATGGATCAGGGTTTGCTACTGTCGCAGAATGGCCACCCCCAAACGTAGCGTGCTCACCGGCAACATTAATTTGCGAGGCGTGTCTCGCGATACTCTCTACCGCTTGAAGATGGCGGCCGCCGCGGAACAACGCACGGTTAAAGCACTGGTGTTGGAGCTGATTGAAGGTAAGATTGAAGAGCTTGAGCGGAAGGGCCTACTTCCGAAGGTGAAATAAATGGAGCCTCAAGATCCCTGCGCGACACCTGCAGAAAAACTGGATAAAGTGTACAAGGGAATCCTTACAGACATTCTAACTGCTCAACAGGCGCTGGCGTTAGAGGCGGTAATAGGTAAAAACGCTGGCGCCCTTAATAGCACTCGCTATCGCAGTTTGTTCGGGCAGCTTCAACAGATTTTTATTCGGGATGCAACCTTGGCTGTCTGCCGACTATTTGAGAGCGAAAGGGACTACGCACTCAGGAACATTCCGGCAGCCCTTGAGGTCTTAGACAAACATCGTCCCCCGCCAGCAATCCATCGACCGTCTCTAGAACAAAGGCTTTCAAAGTTTGCGGGCAAAGATATCAGTTTAGATGGGTTGTCAGAGACGGAGATTACAGCCTTGATCACTATGACGTTTCATGATCGCCTGCCAACATCTAAATCGAATCCATTAGGTGATGCGTGGACGAATCTCAAGTGGAGACGCGATAAAACTGTCGCTCACCATGAGGCAGTTGATTGCGGAGCGACACCGCCTCTCACCCACAAGGGAATGGATGATCTCATCACTTATGCCAAACACTTTGCTGGCATTATTGGCTCGGTGTATCTGAGCAGCAATCCATATTTAATGCTGGGTGAAATCGACAAACCTGGCGATATGGAAATGGTGGGCAAAGCACTCCAGCGATTAATGCAAGACGCAGGTCTTCTTGCGCCTCCAAACGCTATTCGCATGACATGAGGCACACAGCGCCTTTGCCTGATAGCAATGACTGCCATGGTAGGCTAATCGGCTTTGACCTTCTTCTCGCAGGGTATTGAGACAGTTCATCCCTGAAAGGAGGATCCTCGACCGCACGAGTATCGCTGTTGGCTGTGGCGACACCCTGCGCCACTTAGCTCTGTTAGGCCAACAGATGCGAACTGTTGGTATCGATCTCAAACTTAAAGGATCCTCTGACGTCGACGTTCCGCTATCCGCTCAAGTCGTTTCGTCCGTGAGTATGTGGGAGCGCGAAAATGACATTGACGAATGTCTTTAAGATTACCGCAGCTGCCATTCTTTCACTTGGCGGTGGAGGTGCAATGTGTTTGCGCTTTCATCCTGGCTTGGCAAGGTGTGGGCCAACAGACTTATGGAGGCTGACCGTGCAAGGTTTGCACGTGAGCACGAACAGTTACGGGCTGCGCTCGACTTGGAGAATCAAAGGACGCTGAATGCCTTAAGGCAAGAGACCGATATTTACCGCGAGAAGCATTTGAAAGCTCACCAAGACAAGATCAACATTTACCGGCTAACTGCTGATATTGTTGCGGACCTCCTCGCAGAGGTTTCTACAGCCGTGATAAAGTCAGCCGCTTCTGGTGGTATGCCTGTGCCGCTCCCTCCAGATGTCTGGGAGCGGTTCACTAAGGGCCGGATCCGCATGTATGGCTACCTCGCAATGTTGGCACCGCAGGAGGTCATGGACTCCAGTGATCTCTTGATGGACCACCTTATATCAACTTGCGAAGGTAGAGAGGTTTACGATTGGCGCAAGATCAGATCACTCGCAATCGCTATGCTGAACACGGTACGAAAAGACATTGGAATCGATGTCACACCGATAGACTATCGTGGAAAGCTCTAGAACGGTTGCTGCTACGAACCAATCACTTCCATCCCATTGCCTCCAATTTGATGACCTTCAGTAGGTATCACCAGATTTCATCATGCTAGGGGAAGCAGAAAGAAGAAGGCGGGAGGACTGAGGACCAGGAGGCTGTAAGGCTGTGACACCTGAACACCATCAACAACCCGACGGCAGCTCACCGCGCCGAAAGTTTAGATCATGGGGAAAATAATGACAAGAGGAGAGCTAGGCGCGAATGACGATGTTCAAAAATCTAGCATGAAAGAATAAAATAAGGTCACGAGATTTCACTGAATCGTTAGGAGGAAGTGCAATGTTACTTTGTTCACCTAATGCAAGCTGATCCAAAGCGTGTAGTTACGTGGCTGCTGTTAATTCTTGTCCCGGTTGTGGCCGGAATCGCTTTAGCTGGGATTTTGGTCTATGTGTCTCCAGGGACATTGATACAAATTATAGAAAAGCATTTCGCCGCAACCATCGGCCTGCCAATGGCGGCATTGGCGGCAGCTTTTCTCGTCATCGGCCTGAGCCATTCTGGCGGACCCGTAAGGTTCGAAGGACTAGGATTTAGGTTTGAAGGGACCTCTGGGGAAATCATCTTGTGGATAGCCTGTTTTCTCGCCATCACCGCGGCGATCAAACTTCTTTGGAGCGCAGAGTAATGTAGGCTTTCTTTCTATCTCAAATCGAAAACACGTTCCGATTTGCTATCTTCCTGGGGTTGTTCCATGAAGGAACGGAGTGCCTGAGCTTTTAGAAGAGTGGAGGGCATTCCAT